>NZ_DATHFX010000421.1:0-13187 GCF_035317885.1 Pinirhizobacter sp. | reverse complement strand
CCACCGACCGCTTCCCGCTTCCCTCCACGCGCCAGCCATCCACCACACCCCACGGTGAGAAAGGATCTCCATCGGTCGGCGCCCCGCGGTCCTCCTCATCGAGCAAAACCGCCACGACCGCGGCGAACAACGTGGCGGCCGCGGGCTGGGTATCACCAACCAGGAATTCATCAAGGTGGCGGTCCAGGTATCCGGTATCGATCCGTCCCTCCACCACCGCCGGATGGCTGGCCAGCCGTTCAAGGAAGGCAATATTCGACTTCGGCCCGGTAATGCGGCACTGCGCCAGCGCGCTGCGCAACCGCTGCAGTGCCCGCGGCCGGTCGACATCGAAGACGATCAACTTGGCGATCATCGGGTCGTAGAAAATGGTGACGGTGTCGCCCTGCACCACACCGCCGTCCAGGCGTACATGCGTCGATGGCGCAGGCAGGCACAGGCGCTGCAAGCGCCCCGAACCCGGCAGGAAATTCTTCTCGGGATCCTCGGCATACAGGCGCACTTCAATGGCGTGCCCCTGCGCCTTGATGTCCCCTTGCGCCAGGGGCAAAGGTTCACCGGAGGCTACGCGCAATTGCCACTCCACCAGGTCCAGGCCCAACGTCATCTCGGTGACGGGGTGCTCCACCTGAAGCCGCGTATTCATCTCCATGAAGAAAAACTCACCCGTGGGCGCCACGATGAACTCCACCGTACCCGCGCCAACGTAATCCACCGCGCGCGCCGCCGCCACGGCGGCCTCGCCCATCGCCGCGCGGCGCGCATCGTCAAGGAAGGGCGAGGGTGTTTCCTCCAGCACCTTCTGGTAGCGGCGTTGGGCCGAGCATTCACGCTCGTTCAAGTGGATGACATGGCCCTGGGTGTCGCCGAACACCTGGAACTCGATATGGCGCGGATGGTCCACGTAACGCTCGAGGATCACCCGCTCGTCGCCGAAAGCGTTGGCCGCTTCCCGCCGCGCCGACGCCAGCGCCTCGTCGAACCCGGACGCCTCGCGCACGATGCGCATGCCCTTGCCACCACCACCCGACGCCGCCTTGATCATCAACGGAAATCCCGTCGTGGCAGCCTGTTCGGCAAGGTGGGCAGGTTCCTGGTTCTCGCCGTGATACCCCGGCACCAGCGGCACCTCATGCGTCTGCATCAGGGCTTTGGCAGCTGCCTTCGAACCCATCGCATCGATCGTCGTGGCGCGCGGTCCGATGAAGACGATGCCGGCCGCCTCGCAAGCGCGCGCAAAATCCGCGTTCTCGGACAGGAACCCGTAACCTGGATGGATCGCCTGCGCGCCCGTGCGCCTTGCAACCTCCAGGATGGCATCGCCGCGCAAGTACGACTCCGCCGGCCGCGGCCCACCGATCGGCCACGCCTCATCGGCCAGCCGCACATGCTGTGCACCTGCATCGGCTTCGGAGTAAACCGCCACCGTATGAATGCCCAAACGCCGGCAGGTGCGGATCACGCGACAGGCGATCTCGCCCCGGTTGGCGATCAGGATGCGGTCGAACATGGAGTTTCCTGGTTGATGATGCCCGCATCGCGCAGTGCCTGGATCCGTTCCTCGTCCAGGCCCAGCATGCTGGCGAGCACCTCGGCGGTGTCCTGGCCCAGCGCCCGGGGCACCTGCAGCGGAGTGCGCTCGACACCGGCGAAGCGGATAGGGCTACGCACCATCTCGATCTCACCGAGCTGCGGATGGTGGGCCGTGCCTACCATGCCGCGGGCCAATGTATTGGGTTGCCGTAGGGCCTCGCCCACGCTCAACACCGGCGCATGGGGCACGTCAAACTGGGCGAAGCGTGCTTCCCATTCGGCCGTGGTGCGAAGCACGGTGCGCTCCTGGACGATCGCGTCGATCTCGTCGCGATGCGCCAGCCGCCCTGCGTATTCCTTGAACCGTTCGTCCTGCAGCAGGTCCTCGCGCTCGATGGCCCGCGTGAGGTTCTGCCAGAAGTTACTGGTAAGGCAGGCGATGATCATGCGGCCGTCCGCCGTGGGGAACGAGCCATAAGGCACGATGTTCGGGTGGCTGGAGCCCACCGGCGGCGGCGACTTTCCGGTTACGAAGAATATCTGCGCGAGGTATCCCAGCAGCCCTGTCATGCCGTCCAGCATGGAGATATCGACGAAGCTGCCCTTGCCGGTGCGCGAACGCTCATGCAACGCGGTAAGGATGCCGATGGCGCCGTTGATGCCGCCGATCATGTCACCCATCGGCAGGCCAAGCTTGGTGACCGTCTCGCCAGGTTCGGCATTCACGCTGATCACGCCGGAGAGCGCCTGCACCACGATGTCGAACGCCGGCCGGTCGCGGAAAGGCCCTTCGGCGCCAAAGCCACTGATGGCGCAATACACCAGGGAGGGATTTTGCGCGGACAGCGCCTCGTACCCCAGGCCCATCTGCTCCATCACGCCAGGCCGGAAATTCTCCACCACCACATCGCAGTGCCGGGCCAGGTCGCGCGCGATGCCGCGGCCCTCCTCCGTGGCCAGGTCCAGCACGATACTTTTCTTGTTGCGGTTGAGCGCGGTGAAGTAATGACTAAGCTCGCCCCGGAAGGGCGGGAAGTGGCGGGTGTCGTCGCCGCCGCGGGGGGATTCGATCTTGATGATCTCCGCGCCCTGGTCGGCCAGGGTCAGCGTAGCGAAGGGGCCGGACAAAACCCTGGTGAAGTCCAGGATCTTTACATCACTCAGGGGGCCAAAGGACATCTGCCACTCCAGATACTATGGATACTCACTGCCGAATTAGTTAATCTCTGGATCGAGCCATTGTCAATACGCACTGCAAGTTGTATATAGACAACAGTAACGTTCGAGGACTACCCGCTTGAAAGCCAAACCCGTCCCGGTAAAGCCCGAACCCGACCGTCCGGCAACCCCGGAACGCCGTATCCGGCAGGTACCGGCGGTAGAGCGCGCCGTGGCCATCCTGCGCTTGCTGGGCCGTAGCGACCAGCCGATGGGCGTGAACCAGGTGGCGCGTTCACTGGAGCTTATTCCCAGCACCTGCCTGCACATCCTGCGCATCCTGGTGGATGAAGAACTGGTGGCCGTCGACCCTGTCACCAAGCACTACCGCCTGGACGTCGGCATCCTTCCACTGGCGCGCAATGTGATGCGCCGCAACCGCTTCAACGAATTGATCCAGCCCTCGCTGGACAGCGTAGCCGAACGCTTTGCTGTCACGGCGGTCGGCGTGCAGGTCACCACCGCGCGCCATATGGTGGTGGTGGCCATTTCCCGCGCCGAACCGTTCCGTTTCCAGGTGGACATCGGCAGCCGCTTTCCTGCGCTCCTCAGCGCTACAGGCCGTTGTTACGCTGCCTTCGGTGGCCAGACCTGGCCGGAACTGGAAGTACAGTTCAAGGCGGTGCGCTGGGAAAATCCCCCGTCATTCGCCGCGTGGCGCGCGGAAGTGGAAGAAGTGCGCCAGCGCGGCTACAGCATCGATGAGGGCTCTTACCTCGGTGGCGTCACCGTGGTGTCGACGCCCGTGTTCAACGCGCGCGAGGTGATGTCGCACGCCATCGTGGCCGTGGGCATGCAGTCGCAGCTTCGGCACACCATGGTGCAGGACATGATTGCCGAGATGCGCCAGGCTGCGGCGTTCGCCACCACTCAGCTCGGCGGAGCCTGACACCATGACCGACCCCGCCACCGACGGCTGGAAGGAACGCGAAGGCAAGGGTTTCATGGCCTCCGTCGGCCCGCTATGGTCCAGGCGCGAAGGCGACGGGTGGGCCTATGGCCTGGTGGCCCGCGACACCCACGTCAACGCCACCGGCGTGGTACACGGCGGCCTGCTGATGTCGCTGGCCGACCAGGCCATGAGCCTGCTCGTGTGGGAGGCCATGGAGCGCAAGCCCTGCGTCACCATCCAGCTCGACACCCAGTTCCTGTCAGCCGCACGCCCGGGTGACTTCATCCAGGCTCGCGGCCAGGTGATCCGCAAGACACGCAGCCTGGTGTTCGTGCAAGGCACGCTGGAAGTCAACGGCGAACCGGTGGTGGCAGCCACCGGCATATGGAAGGCGCTTAATCATCCACCGGCAGCCGCCTCTGCAGGAAATCGATAACGCTGCGACCGAAGATGTCGTTGCGATCGCCGGCCACCATGTGGCTTGCGCCGGTGATGTTCACATATTCCGCATGCGGGCAAAGCGCCAGCAGCTCCTGCGCGCCTTCTTCCGTGAGCACATCGGAAAGACCGCCCCGCACCAGCAAGGTAGGCAGCTCAAGATGGCGGGCAGCATGGCGCATCCGCTCCTGCCGACGGGCAAGATCAAGCCGACGGCTGCGAAAGCGTGGATCCCAATGCCAGTGATAACGCCCATCGTCGCCCAGGCGAATGTTCTTGGCCAGGCCAGTAAGGTTCTTCGGTTGAGGTCGATGCGGCTGGTAGGCGGCGATGGCGGCGGCGACGTCTTCGAGCGTGGCAAAACCATCGGCGTGCTGGTTCATGAAGCCGATCACCTTGTCCACGCCCTCCTGCGCCAGTCGCGGTCCGGTGTCCACCAGCGCCAGCGCCGCGGCGTCGACTTGGCCCTCGCCCACCGCCAGCAGACTGGTGCCGCCACCCATGGATGCGCCGATCAGTACGGGCCGCGCGCGTACATAGGATCTCAGGATGGCGCGCAGATCCTCGAGCATCAGCTCCTGTCCGTAGCTGCCGTCCGGCGCCCAGTCTGAATCGCCATGCCCACGCGCATCGAATGCGAGCGCGTGGTAACCCGCATCGGCCAGCGCCTTGCCTGTGCCGCGCCAGGCATGGCGCGTCTGACCCGCGCCATGCAATAGCACTACCAGGGGACCGCGAGGATCGCCCCAGGTATCACCGGCAAGCCGGATGCCGGCAGCGCCGTCCCAGTAGCGCATGGGACGCGGCGTACCCGGCAGCCGCTTGCCCGCGCTCATGGAGCGCTAGCTCCGCACCTTGTTCTCGATCTCTTCAAGCGACTGCTTCCTGGTTTCGACACCCCAGATCGCCACGCATAGCGCCGCAATCAGGAAAATCAGGGTAATGATGAAGAACACGAACTTCGGCCCGTAGTTCTTCAGGATGAACACCACGAGGAACGGGCTGAAGATGGTAAAGAACCGTCCTACCGTATTGGTCACGCCACACCCGCGCAGGCGCAGCCGCGTGGGAAACAGTTCCGATACATAGGTACCAAAGCCGATGGCGTTATAGCAATACATGCTGGTCATCAGCAGGAAACCCAGCGCCACCAGCACGTGGATGTTGCTCTGCACCGCATAGACATAACCCAGCACCGCGCTTGTCACCGCGAACACTACCGTGGTCCATTTCCGGCTGAAGCGATCGGCAACGAAGATGCCGATCAGCGAACCCACCGGCCCACCCAGGCTGATCACCGCCACGTAGCCCAGGGAGCTGGAGAGATTAATACCCTGCTTGACGAAAATGCTCGGCAGCCACGAGATGTACACGTACAACGCCGTGACCATGGCGATGAAGATCATGCATGCGGTGAACGTGCGCGCGAGCATCGGTGGCCGGAACAGTTCCATCAGCGAGCCGCCGTCCGGCTCTACGCGTGGACCTTGCTCGATCACCGGCGGCAGCGGCGCCTTGCGGTCTTCTTCCACTTCGCGTTCGATGCCCTCCAGTACCTCCAGTGCCTCGGCCTGGCGCCCACGCGTTTCCAGCCAGCGCGGCGATTCGGGCAGGGATTTGCGCATATACCACACGATCATCGCCCCCACGCCCACCAGGCCGAACATGTAGCGCCAGCCCAGGTGGGGAATCACCCAATAACCCAGCAGCGAGGCCACCGCGAACGAGGAATTGTTGATCAGCGACAACCCGGCCTGCCAGCGGCCGCGCGAGCGGGCCGGCACGAACTCCGCCAGGGCTCCAAAGCCGATCACGATCTCCGCGCCAAGGCCGATACCCATCACCACGCGCAGCGCGATCAACACCTCCATGTTGGGTGCGAACGCCGCGCCCAGCGATGCCAGGCCGAAGATCATAAGGTTGAACTGGTAGGAGAATTTCCGCCCCCAATGATCGCCCAGCAATCCCGCGCTGAATGCGCCGATCACCAGCCCCACCACCGTTCCGGAAATGAACATCGCGTTCTTGTCGATGTCCGAGAAACCCTCCTGCACCATCGCCGCCAGCACGCCGCCGGTGAGGTAGATGTCGAAGGTATCCAGGAACATCCCCAGGCCAATCAACCAGAGGATCTTGTGGTGGAAGCGGGCGATGGGAAGGCGGTCCAGGCGTGCACCAATGGCCGCGCCAGCGTGGATGTTCATATCGTGCCTCATTTGAGTCGTGTCCAGCATCAGAAGTTCACCACCAGCTGCGTGCCGAACACCCAGGCATTGGGCAGGTTCTTGTGGGTGAACGCTCCCGGCTGCACCACGTATTGCACATTCGGGTTGATCAGCAGCCACGGCGCCAGGCGCAGGCCGTAGCCCAGTTCGTAGTCCGTCTCGCCGTACTGGCCATAGGCCTGGAGCGTATCGTCCAACTGCTCCAGGCGGCCGGTTGTCGCCAGCGAGTTCACGGCCGTTTGTTCGGCCACGCCGCGCGAGCGGTCGTTGACATGGGCGTGGCCCACGCCAAAGTCGATGTAATCGGTGGGACGGCGCGCCCATGGGCCTTGCACGATCACGCCGAAGTTGTAGAACTGCGGCACCGGCGACGTACGGCTATCGCCCACCACCCCTTCCATGAAGCCGATCAGGCCGCGCTTGGTGCCGGGCTCGAAACTCACCAGGGTCTGGTTGGCCATCACGTATTCACCGTATCGGCCGTGGCGGTTCTCAGTCGGGCGGGCTATGTCAGGCCAGGTGGACGTCTCGTAGTACCCACCGAACTTGTAGTCACCGGCCAACTTGTCCGGTCCGAACTTCGGTTGCCAACCCACTTCGAACTGCCCGATCGCGCCGTCGGAGCTGCCCAGGCTCATGTCAAAGCCATGGTCGGGCGTGAGGTAGTCGTAGTTCACGGCATACACGCCGCCTTCCACATACAGGGTCGGCCGCACCCAGGCTCGCAGGTCGCCGCCCCAGTGGCCATCGGGGTACACGCTGCTCCCGCTATTCAGGAACAACGGATTGGCGTGCCCGCAAAAGGCGAAGTTCTGGAAGTCGCACAGCGGGGTGACCATGTTGTCGAAGTCATTTCCCGCCGGCAGGAAGCCCACCTTCAGGATGTACTTGCCCTCGGCGAAGCGCTGCTCCACCGAAAGCTCGCTCAGGCGAAAATTCTGCCCCGAGCCGTAGTTGGATTGCACTTCCAACTCGTTGCCGATGTTCCGCTGCGACGTACCCGGCCCCTCACGGTCATCCAGCTTGAAATGGATATAGCCGCCGTGCCATCCGGTGAGCTTGTCCATGTCGAAATCAAGGCCGCCGTAATACTGCTGGGCCACGCCGCCGCCCTGGCGGTTGCCGCCATGGAACAGACGGGCATATTCATTGAGCACGGCGACGAACGGCGTGATGCCGTCGTCCTGGAGCTTCGTGCGCACGCCGCCCCAGTCACCGGTCATCTTCGGCTGGGAAAACCACCCGGTGTCCTGGGCATGCGCCGACCATGGCGCCATCGTCGCACCCACGGCAAGCGTGAGTACCAGCGCCGGCATGGCGCTGCGGGAAATACTTGGCATGACTTACCCCCTCCTGGCAAAAGGACCCGTCGAACATGTGATGTCTCATCGTTCGGAGGGCTTTTGCCGAGGGGGATATATGAGCTTGACAGCGGCTCGTCTCGAAACCTGGCCCTTCCCGTTTAATTTCAACCGCAATGCCCGTTACCGCTTGAGCAGTTCCACCACGCCGGTACCCAACACGGAAAGCTCGCCGTCCTGGTTGTGCGCTTCCTGTTCGATCTCCACCAGGTGGCGACCGTCCTCGATGTATTTGCGTTTCACCTTGCCTTTGATGAACACCATGTCGCCCTCCGGGTTGTGGCGGCGGATCTTGCTGGTGGCGCGACGCAGGAAGCCGTCATCGCCCATCCAGTTGGTCATGTGATGGGTAAGCCAGGAGCAGCGCTCCGGGCCGTAGTCGTAGGCACCCGGTGCGCCCACGCGATGCGCGAATTCCTCGTCCCAGTGCACGCGCTCGGGGCAGTCGGGTACGCCGAACCGGTTCTTGATGCCCAGGCCCGGATGCGCGGACGACTGCTGCCAGGCCAGGCGATTGGCGCGGATGTAAAGGCCGCCCCAACCCTGCGCATAAGCGATGAAGCCGGTCACCGTCATCGGGCCCTTGAGCATCGTCGGCAGTTCTTCGCCTTCGGTGACGTCGTCCCAATAGCGCACCGTGGCGCCCTGTACCTTCTCGTTCGCATACAGCTTGAACGCCTCCTGCAATTCTTCGTCGGAATAACGGCGAAGAGCGCGCTCGCGGACATGCGTGTACTTGCTGCCCTTATCGCGGGCGTGGTCGCGCTCGGTGCGGAAGCACCAGCTGTCGGCCTCGGCAAGCAGGTCGCCGTCCTGGTTGTAGAAATCCACGTGGTATATCTGCTGGATCGAACGGCCGGCGAAGCGCGTCTGGTGTTCCACCAGGTCCTTAAGCCACGCCTGGGTGGTGATCACGTCGTTGCGGCGGATCGGCTTGTGCCAGGTCCAGTCCGCGCCCGACCACATGGCATGCACGCCCGGCAGGCCACCCACATAGCCACTGACAATGCGGCTGGTGCTGAACAGGAACGAGGGCAGCGCAATGACATCGCCGTACTTCGTCTTCGCCGCATACGCCGGATCGCACCACAGCGGATTGGCATCACCGATGCCGTGCGCGTAGTGGCGGATGCCGTCGCGCGTGGCCTCGTAGTTCCACGGCTCGGCCGTGTCGGTAATCTTTACACCGATGCGCTTGCGAAGATCGTCCAGGCCTTCCTGGGTAATCTTCGGGAACTCGTCGTAAGTTTCTTCCGTGGTCTGTACCTGGGACTGCATAAAGCTCTCCATCTGGCTTGCCTGGTATCAGGCAGCGGGCTGTTGTGCGGCGGATTCGCGGTCCCGAAGTACCTTCCGGTTGACCTTGCCTGCCGGCGTCTTGGGAAGCTCGTCGACGAAAGCGACGACGCGCGGGTATTCGTGCTGGCTCAGGCGCTCGCGAACGAGGTCCTGGATTTCCCTGGTAAAGGCTTCGTCGGCGGCGCGTTCGGTCACCAGGAAAGCCTTTACCACCTGACCGCGCGTGGGATCGGGCACGCCGATGGCGGCGGCCTCGAGCACGTCGGGATGCTTCAGCATGGCGTTCTCGATCTCGAACGCGCTCATGGTCCAACCGGCCGAGATGATCACGTCATCGGCGCGGCCACCATGGTAGAAATAACCATCGGCATCGATGCGGGCGAGGTCCTTGGTAGGGAACCAGCCGTCTTTGCGCCAGACCATCAGTTCGCCGATGGCTTCCGGCTTGGTCAGTGAACCATCCGGGTTGTGCACTTCGATTCGCGCGCCGGGCACGGCTTTGCCCAGCGACCCCGCCTTCACCAAATAGTCTTTCGCGCCCGGGTAGTTCACCAGGATCACACCGATCTCGGTGGTGCCGTACATGCTGCATGCCGGTGTATGGAAGGTCTCTTCCACGAATTGCAGTGTCTCCGGGTCAATCGGCTCGCCGGTATAGGTGAGCTTCTCTACCTCGAAGTGGTATTGGTCGGCCACACCGGAATTCTTCATCATGCGGTAATGCGTGGCGGCGGCCGACAGGTTGGTGATGCGGTAATCCTGCAGCGCCTTCATCAACCGCTCCGCATTGAACTTGCCGGCGTAGGTGCCCGTGGTAATACCCAGCGCCAGCGGTGCCAGGGTGCCGTGCCACATGCCGTGGCCCCAGGCGGGCGACGATGGACAGAAGAAGCGATCGCCGGGGCGCAAGCCCGTTCCATACAGCGCCGCCACCATCAGCGTCACGATCGAGCGATGCGTGTGGCGCACGGCATCGGGCAACTCCCGCGTGGTGCCGGAGGTGTACTGGTACGCCGCCATATCCGAACTACGCGTGTTCACTTCGAAGGTTGCTGGATAGGTGCCCAGTTCGATCATGAAATCTTCGTCGGCCACCACTACGCCCACACCATCGATGCCGTGGGCCATCGACGCGGTGCTGGGCTGCGTCAACAGGATCTTCGGCTTGCAATCCTCCACGCGAAGGCGAAGACCATCGGGACCGAACAGCGTGAACAGCGGCACGGCGATGGCGCCGGCCTTCATCGCACCGAACATCCCGGCGTAGAAGGCGAGCGAGGGATCCACCATGATCGCCACCGCATCGCCCGGCTGTACGCCACAGCCCTGCAGGAAGTACGCGAACTGGGAAGACGCCGTCGCAATCGCCTTGAACGAAAGTGCCTCGTCGCGGCCATCGGCATGCGCGATGCGTACGGCGATGGCGTCGGTCACCGCGTGGCGGTCGATGCATTCGTGGGCGATGTTGAGGCTTTCGCGATCGCCGTCGAACAGGTCCCACAGTTTGTCGGGCGAGAAATGCCGCTGGACGTCCGCGTAGGAAGTAAAGCTGGTCAGCTGGGTCAACGCCATGCTCCATGAAGGGAAAGCGACGCGCTTGTCGCTGGCGACCCCTGCAGTTAAGCTCGCTCTCGAAGTGTTGTCAATATGACTATGCCATTGCGTAGATACAATAGCTTCCGATCGGAGGGACGATGACATACGAACGTGAGGTAGGTGGCCAGGACGGCTGGGGGGCGCTGCAGCACCTGCGCGTACTGGACCTTTCCGCGCTTCTGCCAGGGCCGTTTGCCACGCAGATCCTCGCCGACCTCGGCGCCGATGTGATCAAGGTGGAACCTCCGCGCGGGGACAACGCACGCCACATGCCGATGGAAATGTTCCGGATGACCAACCGGAACAAGCGCAGCATCAGCCTGGATTTAAAGCATCCGGACTCACGAGCGGCGATCGTTGCGCTGGCGCAATGGGCCGATGTGGTGGTGGAGGGATTCCGGCCTGGGGTTGCCGCACGCCTTGGCGTTTCGTGGGCGCAGTTGGCGCAGATCAACGAGCGGCTGGTGTATTGCTCCATCTCCGGCTACGGGCAAAGCGGACCGTCCGAGCAAATGCCCGGGCATGACCTCAACTACATGGCGGCGGGCGGCACGCTATCGCTGAAGGGGCGTTGGCTTGACACCAGGCCCGCGCGGTCGGGATTGCCGGTGTCGGACGTGGCCGGTAGCAGTTACGCCGCAATTTCCATCCTGGCAGCGTTGCTCAAACGCGACCGCGACGGCAAGGGTAGCTACATCGATATCGCGCTGGCCGATGCCGCGCTGTCGTTCACCGCCCTGCGCCGCGGGCTGGATATCGACGATCCGGAACGCTTGCACCTGTACCCCACCAACGACCTGTTCGAAACCGCGGATGGCCGGACCATCGTGCTGGGGTTGGTGGAAGAAGTGTTCTGGCAGAACTTCCGGCGGCTGGTGGGCGTGGAAGTGCCCGCGCTCAATGACCCTCGCTTTGATGACGAGACCTCGCGGCGACGGCATGGCGATGAGTTGAGCTTGCTGATGGCCGATGTCGTTCGCCAGCGCACGAGCCAGCAGTGGCTGGACCTGTTGCTGCCGCATGACGTGCCGGTGCAGCTCGTGCTTAGCCCTCGCGAAGCGGCCGATAGCGCCCAGGCGGTGCACCGGGGACTGGTTCGCGATATTGATGGCGAGCGGCATATTCCTTTCCCCGCCGTCGTGGACGGCAAGGCCGCCGGAGCGTCGCGCAGCGCGGCGCCGGGCAAAGGCCAGCATGGGCGGGAGATCCTGCAGGAACTGGGTTTGGAAGAAGACGTACTGCGCGCTGCGCTGGCTACCGGGAATGTGAAGGCATGAGTGTGATCACCACGAAGCTCGACGTGCGTTCGGAGGAATTCGCCGCGGCGAGTGATCGCATGCAGGGCCTGGTCGACGACCTGCGCACGCAACTGGTTCGCGTGGCCGGCGGCGGTGGCGCCAAGGCGCGGGAGAAACACGAAGCCCGCGGCAAACTGCTGCCCCGCGAACGCATTCGCGCGCTGCTGGATCCCGGCTCGCCATTCCTCGAGCTCTCACCCCTGGCCGCGTACGGCATGTACGACGATGCCGCGCCCGCGGCGGGCCTGGTCACCGGCATCGGCCGCGTGCACGGCACCGAGGTGCTGGTGGTGGCCAACGATGCCACGGTCAAGGGCGGCACCTATTTCCCGATCACGGTGAAAAAGCACCTGCGCGCGCAGGAAGTGGCGCTGGAGAACCACCTGCCCTGCGTCTACCTGGTGGACTCGGGCGGTGCCTTCCTGCCGCTGCAGGATGAAGTGTTCCCCGACCGCGAACACTTCGGCCGCATCTTCTACAACCAGGCGCGGATGAGCGCGCTGGGCATCGCCCAGGTCGCGGTGGTGATGGGCTCGTGCACCGCCGGCGGTGCCTACGTGCCGGCGATGAGCGACGAGACCATCATCGTGCGCGAACAGGGCACCATCTTCCTGGGCGGCCCACCGCTGGTGAAGGCCGCCACCGGCGAGGTCGTGGATGCCGAGGCGCTCGGCGGCGCCGACGTGCACACGGCGGTCTCCGGCGTCGCCGATCACTTCGCCGAGAACGACGCCCATGCGCTGTCCATCGCCCGCGACGTGATCGCCAGCCTCAACCGGCGTAAACAGGTGCGCCTGGCGGTACGGGAACCGGCCGAGCCGCGTTATCCCGCCAGCGAACTCTATGGCGTGATCCCCGCCGATACGCGCCGCCCGTTCGACATCCGCGAACTGATCGCCCGCATCGTCGACGGCTCGGAGTTCCATGAATTCAAGGCACGCTACGGCAAGACGCTGGTCACCGGCTTCGCCCACATCCACGGCTATCCGGTGGGTATCGTCGCCAACAACGGCATCCTGTTCGCCGAATCGGCGCTCAAGGGCGCGCACTTCATCGAGCTGTGCAACCAGCGCAACGTGCCGCTGGTGTTCCTGCAGAACATCACCGGCTTCATGGTGGGCCGCAAGTACGAGAACGCCGGCATCGCCAAGGACGGGGCCAAGATGGTCACCGCGGTGGCGTGTTCGCACGTGCCCAAGTTCACCGTGGTGGTGGGCGGCAGCTTCGGCGCCGGCAACTACGCCATGTGCGGCCGTGCCTACGGTGGCCGTTTCCTGTGGATGTGGCCCAACGCACGCATCAGCGTGATGGGCGGCGAACAGGCAGC
>NZ_DATHFX010000420.1:0-4449 GCF_035317885.1 Pinirhizobacter sp. | reverse complement strand
GCACCGCCCGCGGCGACGACCGCGCCCAGGCCGCCGCGGAGGCTGCCATCAACAACCCGTTGCTCGAGGACGTCAACCTCCACGGTGCCTGCGGCATCCTGGTCAACGTCACGGCGGGGCCCAACCTCACCATGCGCGAATTCGACGAGATCGGCCGGGTGATCCACGATTTCGCCTCCGAAGACGCCACCGTGGTGATCGGTACCTCGCTCGATCCCGACATGCAGGACGATGTCCGGGTGACGGTGGTCGCCACCGGCCTGAACCGGGCCAACGCCGCTCGCCAGCCAGCCCGCCAGGCGCCCCAGCAGGTCGAAATGCGCCAGCGGCCGCGCCCGGTGGTGCTGCGCACGGGAACCGGCAATGAAGTGATCGACTACACCCAGGCCGAGGCCAGCCCCCGCGCCGAACCCGCCAGGGCGGAACCGGCGATCGATTACCTCGATATCCCGGCGTTCCTGCGCCGCCAGGCCGACTGATCAAGCCGGCACGTTAAAAAACCAGCGTCACGGATGACGCGCGGCGGTAGGCAAGGAGCCCGCCGCCCCGATGCCCCGACCCCGGCTCCCGTCCCGGGGCGGGGCATTGACCCTCGTGAAAGGAAATATGAACTTTCAGTGATTTCGTGGGTCTAGCCCACCTTGCACGAGCGAAATTTGCTGAAGGGAGGGTGAAGGGATGCAGAACTGGCCAGTACGGTTTTTCTTGCCTGAGGTTAAGACTGTGTTAGGATACCCCTTACCAAGGCGTCTGCCGCGCAGGTTTAACCACTCATGATCAAGCAGCGCACCCTAAAGAACACCATTCGCGCCACCGGCGTAGGCCTGCATACCGGCGACAAGGTGTACATGACCCTTCGCCCGGCCGCGCCCAATACCGGCATCGTGTTCCGTCGCACCGACCTCAACCCGCCGGTGGATCTGAAATCGCGTCCTTTCAATGTAGGTGATACGCGCCTGTCCACCACGCTGGTCAACGGCGACGTGCGTGTTTCCACCGTGGAACACCTGCTCTCGGCCATGGCCGGATTAGGCATCGACAACGCTTACGTCGACCTTTCCGCCCCGGAAGTCCCCATCATGGACGGCAGCGCCGGTCCCTTCGTTTTCCTGCTGCAGTCCGCGGGCATCGAGGAACAGGACGTTGCCAAGCGCTTCATCCGCATCAAGAAGGCAGTGAAGGTGCAGGACGGCGACAAGTGGGCCCGTTTCGAGCCGTTCGACGGCTTCAAGGTGGGTTTCTCGGTCGAGTTCAACCATCCGATGTTCAACAAGCGCAACTCGCGCGCCGAGATGGATTTCTCCACCACCTCCTTCGTCAAGGAAGTCAGCCGCGCCCGTACCTTCGGCTTCATGCGCGACATCGAGATGCTGCGCGAGCGCAACCTCACCCTCGGCGGTTCGATGGACAACGCCGTGGTGCTCGACGACTACCGCGTGCTCAATGAAGACGGCCTCCGTTACGAGGACGAGTTCGTCAAGCACAAGATCCTGGACGCCATCGGCGACCTCTACCTCCTGGGCCACAGCCTGATCGGGGCCTACCACGCGCACAAGTCGGGCCACGAACTCAACAACAAGCTGCTGCGCACCCTGATCTCCGACGCCGAAGCGTGGGAGGAAGTGAGCTTCCAGGACGCCGCCAAGGCGCCGATCTCCTACGCCCACCCGGCGCAGGCGATCTGAAACCGGGTTCAACGCCCCGTTCCATGAAAAAGCCGCCTATAGGGCGGCTTTTTCGTTTTCGGCTAAAGGAATGCCCGCGGGAGGCCGACAAGGATCTGCCGACCGTACGCGTGCGGCAGGTCTCAGTTCGTTCATGTGGTGAATGCCCGGCAAACCTTTTCTTCACATGACCGTGATATAAAAAACCCCCGCCCGACCCTCAAGGTCTGCGGACGGAAGCAGGCACAGGGGTGCTTTTCTTTCGAGTAATCAGGCAGATAGCCACGAGTTTAGTCTTGCGGCTCGTCGTCATGCGCACCGCGCGAGGCGACTGAGGCAAGGCGCAGGAACATGGCCCGAAGTTCCGGGTCAGACATGGATGCCGCGGCCGCCTGGAGGTGGCCTGCGGCACCCACGGAAAGCGGCTTGGCTGGCGGTAGCTCGGGTAACCCCGGGGGCAGCGAGGCCACTTTCACGGTTACCGAACTTGCCCGCGTGCCGATGGCCCGCGCCGCTTCGAGGATCTGGGCCTGGTGCAGGCGCAGGCGCGAGGCCCAGGCAGGGGAGGGCGCCAGGAAGACAAGTCGTCCCTCGCGAAGGTCAGCAAACCTCACCTGATCGCGCAGCGGGTTCGGCAATGTCTGGCGCAGCTGCCGGTCCAGTTCGTCCAGTTGCTTCGCGCGCCGTGCAAGCGAGGCAATCGGGCCGACGTCGATCGCGGACTTCAATCCGCGGGTCGGTCGGCGGGGCGACGGGGTCGAACGCTGCATGGGACCGTTTTTGACCAATATGCGGTAGGCAATGCAAATCATACTCGTGTCGCGGGACCGCAAGGCTCCCACCCGGCTGGACCTCACTTGCCCGCGCTTGCGCGGCAAGGCGATCGGAGCCGCCGTCGCCGTGGTGCTGGCGCTTGCCGGCATCGGAGCCGGTGTCGCCCTGGCCCTGGCCAGCCCCCAGCGCCGCGCCATGAACGAACTCGATGCCCTGCATCGCCAGGTCGCCTCGCAGAACGCCCAGCTGGCGACGGTACGCCAGGACGCTCAGCGCGATCTCGACGCCCTCGCCGTGAAGCTCGGCCAGCTGCAGGCCCAGTCCACCCGCATCAACGCCCTCGGTGAGCGCCTGACGGAGGTCGGCAAGCTCGGCGATGGTGAATTCAACTTCGACGAAGCACCGCCCATGGGTGGCCCGGAAGTTACCAGCAACGACAATGCCTACAATCTGCCGGCCACGCTCGATGCCAGCATCAGCCAGCTCTCGGCCACCTTCGACAGCCAGCAGTCGCAATTGCAGGCGCTCGAGCGCCTCCTGCTCGATCGCAACATCGATTCCAGCCTGAAGCCCACCGGCATGCCGGTCGATGGCTACATTTCCTCGTATTTCGGCGGCCGCCCCGACCCCTTCAGCGGCCACGCCGCGCGCCATACGGGCCTGGATATCGCCGCTCCGCTGGGCACCAGCGTCCATGCCGTGGCCGAGGGCATGGTCACCTTTGCCGGCGTCCGCAGCGGTTATGGGGATGTGGTCGAGATCGACCACGGCAACGGCTACATGACCCGCTACGCCCACAACAGCGCCATCCTGGTCCATGCCGGCCAGCACGTGCACGTGGGCGACACTATCTCCCGCGCAGGCTCCACGGGCCGTTCCACGGGCTCGCACGTGCACTTCGAGGTCTGGCTGAACGGACGCGTGGTCAATCCCCTCGCCTACGTCAAATCCGTCCGCGGCGCCACGGCCGGTACTTGAAAGCGCCGCCTCGCGCCGCCACCCGGGTTGGGGTCGGGGCGTAGTATCATCGTCCCCTTTGGCTCCGGGCCCTTTGGCGCCCGGGGACTTTTGTCTCCTGATCCGGATGATCGATGTTCAATCGCGCCCTGACGAGCATTTTCGGCAGCCGTAACGAGCGTGTCCTGCGCCAGCTGTCCAAGACCGTAAATCGTATCAACGCCCTGGAGGCGGAGTACGAGAAGCTTTCCGACGCCCAGCTCCAGGCCAAGACGCCCCAGTTCAAGGAGCGTCTGGCGGCCGGCGAGACCCTGGACAAGCTCCTGCCCGAAGCCTTCGCCGTGGTCCGGGAAGGCGCCAAACGCACCCTGGAGATGCGGCACTACGACGTGCAGCTGATCGGTGGCATGGTGCTGCATGGCGGCCGCATCGCCGAGATGCGTACCGGCGAGGGCAAGACCCTGGTGGGTACCCTGCCGGTGTACCTCAATGCGCTGGAAGGCAAGGGTGTCCATGTCGTTACCGTCAACGACTACCTGGCCCGCCGTGATTCGGCCCAGATGGGCAAGCTCTACGGCTTCCTTGGTCTTTCCGTCGGCGTCGTGTATCCGGGCATGGAGCACGGCGATAAGGCTGCGGCCTACAACGCGGACATCACCTACGGTACCAACAACGAATTCGGTTTCGACTACCTTCGCGACAACATGGCCCTCAGCCGCGAACAGCGCTACCAGCGGGGGCTGAACTACGCCATCGTCGACGAAGTCGATTCCATCCTGATCGACGAGGCCCGCACGCCGCTGATCATCTCAGGGCCCGCCGAAGACTCCCCGCAGCTCTACATTGCGGTCAACCGCATCGTGCCGCGGATGAACCGGCAGGAAAAAGAAGACACCACGGGCGACTACTTCGTCGACGAAAAGCAGAAGCAGGTGCACATGTCCGAAGAAGGCATGGAGCACGCCGAGCAGCTGCTGCAGGAAGCCGGCGTGATCGACGCCGACACCGGCCTGTACGATTCGAAGAACCTGGCCGTGGTGCATCACCTGAACGC
>NZ_DATHFX010000419.1:0-2644 GCF_035317885.1 Pinirhizobacter sp. | reverse complement strand
CAGCTCGTTAGGGATATCGCCTGCTTCATCGCCGCCGTGTCCCTGGCCGTCCTGGCAGTGTTGGTGCTGGGCGGCAAGCGCCGCGCCGTGCTGCCGCTGCGTCTGGCGTGCCTGCTGGTGGCGATCTGGGCGGCCACCAGCGTGTTTTCGATGTGGCGCACCATTACCCAATTACGCGAGGGCCTAGGGGCCCTGGCCTCGTCCGATGCATCGGGCGACTTCGCCAACGCCGTGGGGTCGATCCTCACGCCCATGTATATATCGCTGGGTCTTCAGATACTGGTGATCCCGGTGCTTGGCTGGGTGGCCTGGCGTCTGGGCAGGGCGGACGTCAGCCCGGCCGACTGAAGACAACTTCCAGGCGCCGGTTCAGCCGCCATGCGGCCGGAGCCCCCGACGATACGCGTCATCATCGTCCTGGCTCCGCTTCCATGCGCATTTTCCTGTCGGCTGCCCTCCTGTTTGCTTCTTCCGCCGTCGCGGCCCAGGAGTTGGCGACTACCTGCCACGCCAGCAGCAGCTATGACCTTACCGTGCGCTCGCGCGGCATCCTGTTCGACCGCCCCCAACCCGCGCCGCGCCAGGTCGGCCTGGACGATGGTTCGGTGGTGGTCGACGGCCGTACCGTAGCGCTACGTCCCGACGCCCAGGACCAGGCAGCCCTGTTCGAACGGCAGCTTCGCGCACTGGTCCCGCGCTTGCGCGGGGCCGCGGATGCCGGTGTGGACATCGCCGCGCGGGCTGTGCGCGAAGAAGTAGCACGCAGTGCACCGGCCGCCCTGCAGGATGGTGAATTCGATCGAAAGCTCAGCGGCCATGTCGCGGAGCTGCATGCCCGCATCGCCCGCAGCAACAGCACCCACGACTGGCAGGGCGATGCCTTCGAAAGCTACGCCAATGGCCTGGTCACCGATCTTGCTCCCCTGGTGGCCGCGAGCCTGACCTCCGATGCCGTGGACCTGGCCATGAACGGCGACCTCGCCGGCGCCGCGGATCTTCGCGAGCGGGCGTCGTCCTTGAGCACAGGCCTGGAGGCTCGGGTCCAGGCGCGGGTAAACCGCGAACTGCGGCCCAAAGTGCAGGCTTTGTGTCCAGACATCCGCCGCCTGGCGGAGCTTTCCGAAGGACTGACCGACGACCACGGCCGCCCCCTGAATCTGCTCCAGATCGCGCCTTAAAAGGAACGCCACGTAAACGCTGCCGGGGCCGGTTTAGGCACGGGTAAGGGCCGTGACGCTAGCTTGTGGACCGTCATGGACCGCACCGCCATCCGTTCGTTGTCTCAACTCCTGCGCCGCGCCAGCGACGATCGCGAGTTGTACCTGAAGGCGGCATCGATGGTCTCCGAGCCTGGCCTGCGGGCGGTGTTTACTGAAATGGCCGCCACCCTGGCCGTCACCGTGGGTGAGTTGCGCCGCGAGGTCGAGGCCCGGGGTGGCAGCATCACGACCCAGGCGAGCCTGGCCGGTCGTCAGCGGGCGCTCATGGCCGCATGGCGCATGCGCCTGGCAGGCAACCCCGACAATGCCGGGATCGCACTGCTGGAACGGGCTGAAAATCGCCTGTTGCGCCATTTCGAAGCGATTGCCAAAAACGATCCTGCGCTTGCGGCACTCGCCTGCCGTCTCCTGCCGAGGTTGCGGGCCGTCCACCTGGACATGTCCACGCTCGTCCACGGCCTGCGTGGCTGACTTACATCTCCTTCGGCTCAGGCTTCTTCGATACCTTCCGCCCATCCGTCGATTTCATCCAGCAGTGCACCCAGGCTTGCACCGAAGGCTGCGAAAGCTTCATGTGCCGCGACGGGCTCCAGCCCATCGATGACTTGCTCGAGCACGTCGCCGCGGTCGGTGAGGGCAGTACTACCGAAAACATGCATGCCGCCGACTGTCCTGTGCAGCCATAGACGCAGTTCCGCGGGGCTCGACGTATCGAGCGTATCCATTACGGCGGCCAGTTCCGAACGCGTCACCCGCGAGAACTCCCGGACAATCCGCGCAGCGACTGCATCGGAGCCGAAGTTCTCCCGCAGCAATTCGTAGTCGAGCATCGTTGACGGCGGCAGCGCGGCCTTCGGCAACCACGTGTCGAGCATCTTGCGCAGGTCCGCCAGGTTCGCCGGTTTGGCGATGAAGCCGTCCATCCCCGCCGAGCGACAGCGCACTACCTCATCGGGTTGGGCGTTGGCCGTCATCGCCACGATGGGCAGGTGCCCGCCGATCGAGGCCTCCCGCTCACGCCATTGCCGGGCGACCGTGTAACCATCGAACACCGGCATGTGCACGTCCACGATCGCCAGGTCCCAGGGTCTGCTTGCCAGCGCGTCCAGTGCCTGGCCGCCGTCGTCGACGACCGTGCAGGTTCGACCCAGGCGCGCCAGCTGTGCACGGATGAGTGCCTGGTTGGTGGGATTGTCGTCGGCCACGAGGATCCGCGCAGGCGATGATGGCGCCGGTGTGTCGGGCTCATCCGGCAGGGGCGGCGAGGCCTCGCCCAGTCCCAGGGCAAGCTCGCACACGCGTGCCAGTAGCGAACTTCTCACCGGGCGGGCGCTCATGACCAGCATGCCGTCTCGCTGCGAAAAACCCCGCGGATCGGCCTGGCCGGAAACCACCACGACATTCGCCAGTGGCGAGCCCTGGCT
>NZ_DATHFX010000418.1:0-3040 GCF_035317885.1 Pinirhizobacter sp. | reverse complement strand
GCCGTGGTGCTGATCGATAGCAACGCCGCCCGCCGCTCGCCGCTGCCGGTGTTGAAGCGTGGCGCGCAGGACCAGGGTGTGTTCGCCGTGGCCTCGGGCACGCCGATCCTCGATGCGGTGGGGTATCCGCGCGGGCAGGGCGCCGCTCGGCTGGGCGACACGGTGGATCTGGCCGGAAGAAACCTTGCCGGCAGCATCCTGCGTATCGATGGCGGCCCGTTGCTGGTTCCCTTCACCGTGACCGGTACGGCTGCCGATGACGGGCTTGCGCTGAAAATCCCGGCGCTCGCCGATGACCCGACCGCCATGGCGACCTGGGCGCCGGGCGTATTCGCCATAGCCGCGTTGTCGCAGCCCGCGGGGCTGCCCGCCACCGCCAGCAACGTGCTGCCATTGGCCATCGCGCCGACCATCACTATCTCGCCGTTGACCGCGGCACCGGGTGACGTTGCGATTTCCATCACCTGTTCGCCGCGCGTGCGCGACGGTCAGCGGGTGAGCCTGCTGTTCGGCGAGCAGCCGGTACCGCTGGGCACGATCAGCAACCCGTCGGATGCGAGCAAGCCGACCGTGCTCACCTTTACCGTGCCGGGCGTGGTCGCCGGAACCTATACGGTGCGCCTGCGCGTGGATGGCGTGGACAGCGTACCCGTGGATTTCACCGGCACCACGCCCGCCTTCGCCGCCGACCAGCAAGTGGTGGTGTCATGAGTGCGCGCAGCGACTGGCTGGAAGCGAATGACCGTTATCTTGCCGATGGCCTGGCGCGCCTTCGCACCGCGCTTTCCACCGCCGTATCCCGTCCTCCGCCCGTTCAATCGTCGCCACCGGGCGTGATCGAGGTCGAAGAACCTGCCGAAGGCACGCAGCTGGCGATTTCCCTGGACGAGACCGCCGACGGCAACGCCCACGTCCCTGCCCTGGAACTGCTGGCCGAACGCCTGGAGCTCACGCCCTTCGAGCGCGACATTCTGCTGCTATGCATTGGCATGGAGATGGATACGCGCTGGCCGGCGCTGTGCGCCGATGCGCAGCACGACACGGCCAAGCCGTTCCCCACCTTCGGCCTGGCCTTCGCCACGCTTGAAGACCCAAGCTGGGACGCGATGTCACCGCAGCGGCCCTTGCGCTATTGGCAACTGGTGGACATCCACCAGCCCGGTACCCAGCCGATGATCGGCGCGGCGCTGATGGCCGACGAGCGCATCGTCAACTTTGCCAAGGGCATGAATTATCTCGATCCGCGTGTTGCGCCCCTGGTCACGGTGTTGCCTTCCGCGGCGTTGCCGGCATCACAGCAGGAGGTGGCCAGGTCGATCGCAACCACCCTTGGCCAAGTGCCACGCGGGCAACCGTTACCGGTGGTACAACTGCTCGGATCCGACGGCGCCAGCAAGCGCGCCGTGGCACGCGCCGTCGCCGACCTGATGCAGGCGCAGGCGCTGGAACTGGCCTCCGACCTGATTCCCGCAGGCATCGCCGAACAGGAAGAGCTGCAACGCCTGTGGCAGCGTGAAAACCAGCTGCTATCGCTCGCTTTGCTGGTGGTGGCCAGCGACACCCCCGATGGCCAGGGCACGCCGCGGCTCCGCCGGTTCCTGGCGCGTGCCGGCGGTCTCACCATGGTCGACGTGCGTGAACCTCTCGCGTCGCTAGGCGTAGACACCATCGCCGTCGACGTGGACAAACCCACCGCCACCGAGCAGCGCGCAGCGTGGAAGGGCGTGCTCGGTGACGGTAACGACGACCACGCCAGGCAACTGGCAGGTCACTTCGACTTCGACACCGGCAGCATCCAGCGCATTGCCCAGGCAGCGCTGGGCGCGGTAGCCAGCGACAAAGCCAGTGCTCCGGATATCGTCGCGGCGCTTTGGCAGGGGGCCATCAACCGCACGCGTCCGGCTATGGAAGGCCTTGCCCAGCACATCGAACCGAAAGCCGGCTGGGACGACCTGAAACTACCGGAAGCCGATAAAAACCTCTTGCAGCAGATCGCCGACCAGGTGGCCCATCGCGGCACGGTCTACGAAGACTGGGGTTTTCGCGATCGGATGAACCGTGGGCTTGCCATCACCGCGCTATTTGCCGGCGAAAGCGGCACGGGTAAGACCATGGCAGCGGAAGTCCTGGCCAATCACCTGAAGTTACCGCTTTATCGCATCGACCTTTCCGCCGTGGTCAGTAAATACATCGGCGAGACGGAGAAGAACCTGGCGCGTCTGTTCGACGCGGCCGAGCAGGGAGGGGCGATCCTCTTCTTCGACGAAGCCGATGCGCTGTTCGGCAGGCGCAGCGAAGTGAAGGACAGCCACGACCGCTACGCCAACATCGAGGTGAACTTCCTGCTGCAACGGCTGGAGTCGTTCAAGGGCCTGGCCATCCTCGCCACCAACATGAAGGGAGCGCTTGACGGCGCATTCCTGCGCCGCATCCGCTTCGTGGTGAATTTCCCGTTCCCGGGAGTGGCCGAACGACAGGCCATCTGGTCAACGGTGTTCCCGCAGCAGGCTGCCACCGGCGCATTGGACGTGGCAAGGCTCGCCAGGCTCGCGCTCAGCGGCGGCAGCATCCAAGGCATTGCCTTGAACGCAGCTTTCATGGCCGCCCGCGCCGGCGTGCAGGTGGGCATGCCGTTGCTGCTGCAGGCGGCCCGCGACGAATTCCGCAAGCTCGACAAGCCTGTGAACGAGGCCGATTTCCACGTGCAAGGCAGCGGAGCCCGGCCATGAGCGTGCATGTGCATATCGATCGACTGATTCTTGATCCGGGCTTGCTCGGTGGTCTGTCGCCGCGCAAGGTGCAGAGTGCGATTGAGCAGGCACTGACGGTGCAGCTTGCAACCCCGGGCGCCGCCGCCAGTCTGTCCGGCCTCGGTCATCTGGACGCCATGCCTTCCCATGCCTTGCCGGATGGACCAGCACCGTTGGGCGCGCGCGTTGGCGTCGCACTGTCACATGTTCTGGGCACCGGTGTGCCGAAGGGGGCAGGTCGTGGATAACAACGCGCCGCGCGTGCACGCACGCACTACGGGAACAGTGAC
>NZ_DATHFX010000417.1:0-6052 GCF_035317885.1 Pinirhizobacter sp. | reverse complement strand
AGGTAGCGCGCCGGTGAACCTCGACGTGGCCACGGGTGGCGGCACGTACGCCTTCATCGCTCGCATGATCCAGACCGCCGGGGGCGTGAAGCCCGGTGCCTTTTCGACACCCGTCACGGTGACGGTTGCCTACCAGTAGGTCTCGAAGGCCGCCGCCGCGGCCAGGAGAAATCGCCATGTACCGTCCACATCATCGCTCCCGCCGTCTCACTGGCACCCTCGGCCTGCTGGGCCTGGCCTTGTTGGCCAGCACTCCGGCTGTCGCGGATACGTGCAACTACGTCGCCGGCGAACCGACGGCGAATAGGACGCCAGCTGCCTTGACCGGCTCAGTCACCGTCGGGCGTGACCAGGCGGTTGGCTCCACGGTGGCTACCTTATGGAACAACATCGAAGCGTATAACATGCGCATCGACTGCGACGCCCCGACCGTTTCGTTCACCAACAAGATTGTCTCCGCCCCCTATCCGCGCCTGGACATCTCGGTTCCTGGCGTGCCCGATGGTGCACTGTTCGCCACGCCGGTGGCGGGAATCGGCGTTTGGGTCCGGACGGTCGTGGAGTACACCGAAGCAGGCAGGTCTCGGAACTTTAGCACTCCGTTGCAGCCGCTTCGCTGGGTCGATGCCTTCCTGGTCAAGTACGCAGACGAGGTTGGGACGGGCGTCATTCGCGGCAGCGACCTGCCGCGGGTGCAACGCAGCGCCGGCGACAACAGGCTGTTGATCATCGACATGGGCTTTACCGGCCAGGTCAACATTATCGGCAGCACGTGCCGGACGCCGGACGTCCTGGTCAAGCTAGGTGATCACAAGACCACCTCGTTGTCGGGCAAGGGCGCTGGCACGGACTGGGTGCCGGTGCCGATCGTGCTCACCGATTGCCCGGCATTCCATGGCAGCTCGCGAATCGACTGGTACGCCGGTTCGGACTACACGGCAACCGTCAATCCCAACACCATCGGCTTTACGATCAACCCCACCACCGGCAGCAGCGATCTGGCCAATGGCCTGATCGAACTTGCACCAGGTGGCGCTACCGGCGTCGCCGTGCAGTTGGCGGACGCCAATACGCGCCCAGTGCCCATGCAAGCCAAGCACGACAGCGGACTTACGCTCACAACCGCGAGCAACGGAACCTACACGATCCCGTTGCAGGCCAGGTACATCCAGACCGGCGAAGTCGTCACCGGTGGCGCCGCCAACGCTTCCGCCACCGTGACCTTCACCTACCTCTAGGTGCGCAGCTTCCACCCGGTGCGGAATATCCACCACACCACGGCCACGCACGCCAGCAGGAACCCGAACGTCGCCGCCAGGCTGATGCCCACGCTCACGTCCGACACCCCGTAGAAGCTCCAGCGGAATCCGCTGATGAGGTACACCACGGGGTTGAACAGGGCGATCTTCTGCCATAACGGCGGGAGCATGTTGATGGAATAAAATGCGCCGCCCAGGAAGGTGAGCGGCGTGACCACCATCAGCGGGATCACCTGCAACTTCTGGAAGTCGTCCGCCCACAGGCCGATGATGAAACCGAAGAGGCTGAAGGTGGCGGCGGTGAGTACCAGGAAGCCGACCATCACGAACGGGTGCTCGATGTGGTACGGAACGAAGAACCGCGCGGTGACCAGTATCAGCAGGCCCAGCAGCACCGACTTGGTCGCTGCGGCACCCACATAGCCAAGGATGGCCTCGATGGCCGACACGGGCGCCGAGAGCAACTCGTAGATCGTCCCCGACCACTTGGGCAGGTAGATGCCGAACGAGGCATTGGAAATGCTCTCGTTGAGCAGGGAAAGCATGATCAGGCCGGGGATGATGAAGGCCCCGTAGCTCACGCCGCCTATCTGGCCCATGCGCGAGCCGATCGCCGTGCCGAAGACGATGAAGTACAGCGACGTGGAGAGCACCGGCGAGGCGATGCTTTGCATCAGGGTGCGGAAGGTGCGAGCCATCTCGAAGCGATAGATGGCGGCGATGGCGTGGACGTTCATGCGCGATCCCCGTGCACCAGACTTACGAAAATGTCTTCCAGCGAGCTCTCCTCCGACTTCAGGTCCTTGAAGTCGATGCCCTGTTCGTTGAGGCGACGGAGCAGGGCGGCGATGCCGGTTTCCTCGGCCTGGGTGTCGAACGTATAGGTCAGCGACTGGCGGTCGTCGGCCAGCGTGAGCGGCAGGTCGGCAAGTGATTCGGGAACCGCATCGAGTGGTGCCTGCAGGGTGAGCGTGAGCTGCTTCTTGCCCAGCTTGCGCATCAAGGTAGCCTTGTCTTCCACCAGGATCAGCTCGCCCTTGTTGATCACGCCGATGCGATCGGCCATGTCCTCGGCCTCCTCGATGTAGTGGGTGGTGAGGATCACCGTGACGCCCGTTTCGCGCAGTGCGCGGACCATCTCCCACATGTCGTGGCGAAGTTCCACGTCCACGCCCGCGGTGGGTTCGTCCAGGAACAGGATGCGCGGCTCATGCGCCAGCGCCTTGGCAATCAACACGCGCCGCTTCATGCCGCCGGAGAGCGTCATGATCTTGGCGTCCTTCTTGTCCCAGAGGGACAGCCCGCGCAGCACTTTCTCGATGTGCGCGTCGCTGCGCGGCTTGCCGAACAGGCCGCGGCTGAAACTCACCGACGACCACACCGTTTCGAAGGCATCGGTGGAGAGTTCCTGCGGCACCAGGCCGATGGCCTCCCGTGCGCGGCGGAAATCGGTCAACACGTCGAAGCCGTCGGCGGTGACGGTTCCCGATGTCGGTCGCACGATGCCGCAGACGATGCCGATCAGGGTGGTCTTGCCTGCGCCGTTGGGGCCGAGCAGGGCGAAAATCTCGCCACGGCGAATATCCAGGTCGATGTTCTTCAGCGCCGTGTGGCCGCTCTTGTACGTCTTGCCGACGCCCTTGATCGAGACGACCGGTCCGGGGTGGGCTGCTTCAGCGTGCATGCGTTCACCTTGTGTGGAGTGCATCAGTGCACCGCGGGTGCGGCACCAGTATTGGGGGCGACCTCGCGCAGCCACAAGGCGCCGATCACCGCGGCCAGGGCCGCGAAGGCAGCGCCGATCAGGAAGGCCAGCCGGTAACCCGCGGTCAGGTCAAGGAGAGGCGAGTCCGTGCCGGCATGGTCGCTGGTCACCGCCGCTATGCTAGCGAGCACCGCCAGGCCCAGCGCGCCGCCAAGCATGAACGCAGTGTTCACCACGCCTGATGCCAGGCCAGAGTCGCTCGGACCCACCTCGCTCATGGCGGCCATCAACACCGGGTTGAAGGCGATGCCGGCGCCCAGGCCCAGCAGAAGCATGGGCGGCAGGATGTCTTTGATGAAATTCCCTTCTATGGGAACGCGGGCAAACCACAGCAGTCCAACCGTGGCCAGGACAAGCCCGGCCACCAGTGGTTTGCGCACGCCAAAGCGCATCACCAGCTTCGCCGACAGGCCCAACGAAAATACCGCCATCAGGATATTGGCCGGCAGGAAGGCCATGCCCACCTTCATCGGGTCGTAGCCAAGCACCAGCTGCAGGTAAAGCGCGGACAGGAAGAACCAGGCGAACATGGAGGCGCACCAGAGCACGCCAACCACGGACGAAGTGGAAAGATTGCGCAGGCGGAACAGGCCCAAAGGCACAAGCGGGGCCCGTACGCGTGATTCGTTTACCAGGAAGGCGATGAACAGCAGCACGGCCAGGCCGCCGAAGCCAAGCGTCTGCGCCGAAAGCCAACCCATTTCGCGACCACCGACCACGGCGTATACCGCCAGCATCAATGCTGCCGTGATCGATACGGCGCCGACCAGGTCCAGGTGCCGTGTGGCCGGCGGCGTATGCACCGTCGGCAGCAGCCGCCACGACCAGGCGATCACCAGCAGGCCGATCGGCAGGTTCACCAAAAATACCCAGTGCCAGCTCAGCGCGCTGGTCAGCACGCCGCCCAGCATGGCTCCGATGCTGCCGCCGCCGGCACAGACGAAACCATAGGCGCCCATCGCCTTGGCGCGGTCGGCGGGGGCAGGGAACAGGTCCATGATCAGCGATAGCGCAACGGCGGTAACGACCGCACCGCCGATACCCTGCACGGCGCGCGACACCACAAGCACCGTTCGTGTGGTTGATACGCCGCAGGCAAGTGACGCCAGCACGAAGAGGCCGATGCCCAGCAGGAAGAGCCGGCGATGGCCGTAAAGGTCACCCAGTCGTCCTCCCAGCAGCAGGAATCCGCCATAGGTGAGCATATAGGCGTTGATCACCCAGGCCAGCGCCGTTTCATCGAAGCCGAGGCTGGCCTTGATGGAGGGCAGGGCGACATTCACGATGGTCGTATCCAGCACGATCATCAATTCGCCCAGGCAAAGCAGAATGAGGGCCAGCCAGCGGCGATCGGCAAGGGGATGGTCGGTCATTGGGCGTCCATGGTGGCGGAATACGCATGCGTCGAACGGGCCGGCCACATTTCGACATCGCGCATGGTACACCCGGTGTGATGGGCCGCCGGGTGATACGGGTTTGCACGGGGAGCGCTAGGCTACGCTCGCAGTTCCCAACCCAATCCAAACCTCGGAGTGTTGCCATGCGTTCCATTTACCGCCGTGCCATCGTATCCACCCTTTTGCTGGCATCCGCTTCGGCTGCTGCCGCTGCGTCGCCAACGACGGGACTAGGCCAGTCCTGGCCCAATACTTCCGACGTCAGTGCGAGTCCGGGTTATCACGTTTACGTCTTCGAAAAGCAGGGTGTGCGCTACGTCCAGGTCAACGATGCCGCCGGCACCGTCCGCGGCGCCATTGCCTACACCGACGCCAATACCGTCCTGGATCTGCCCGTCGGTGTGGATGCATCGCGTTGGGTCACCGTGACCGACAACACCGCGCCGGCTGCCACCGAGCAGGTTTACCAGGACGCTGCCGTGACGGTGATCGTGGCCCCGCAGCCCGATGGCTCCGCGCGCATGATGCTTGCCCCAGGCGACTGCGATAACCCCGCGCAGTGCTCGATCCGGGTTCAATAAAACCTGAAGGTCAGGAACGCTCGGGCCGGGCTTCGGCCCGAAGCGTTTGTTTTCTTGTACCCATCAGCAGGGTGCCGGAGAGCGCGAACGCAAGGAACACCTGGACCTGGATCGTTGCCGGGTCGAGGAGGCCCTTGGCCGTGACGGCCAGGGCCAGGCTCGCCCCCATGCCACCCACCGCCGTCCCGTGCCATCCGTGGCGCCAGGCCAGGCCCAGGACCGGCCAGAGCAAGGCAAGGCGGGCCACCTGGCGGAGGGTATCGTCGTGCGTTGTGGCGGCAAGCCAGGCGATGCTGGCCAGCGCTGGAAATACCCACCAGAAGACGTCGCGGAACAGGGGGCTATGCCAGATCACCGAGATGCTCAAGGTTTTGTCATGGAGCGCACGTACGCGTTCATGGAGCGCGAGGATCATGGGTGTGAGCGTGAGCGCCCCCAGGTAGGCGCCGAGCACGTAGGCGAAGAAAAAATCCACTGGGGAAATCTCTGGCCACTTGCCCGGAGAATGGAGCAGGGCGGCGATCAGGGTGGCGGTGGTGATTGCGGCCGTGATGACCGCGGCGCCCAATGTCGCCAGCAGGATCATCGGCATCCTCAGGCGACCATCGGGGTCATACAAGGGCCAGCGCTCGCGTATGGGCTTCAACAGTGGCATCCACAACGCCACGGTTGGAAACGAGGCCAGGATCGCCCATGGAATGCCGAAGCGTCCGGCGCAAAGCACGGCGTTCTCAACGAGCGGCAAGCCCTCGCCGATGGCAATCGCGGGCCAGTAGCGCACCGGCAGCAGCAACAGGCAGGCCAGGCGCAGGCCGGTGGTA
Organism: Pinirhizobacter sp.; assembly: GCF_035317885.1. Taxonomy (GTDB): domain Bacteria; phylum Pseudomonadota; class Gammaproteobacteria; order Xanthomonadales; family Rhodanobacteraceae; genus Pinirhizobacter. The sequence goes on along the minus strand of NZ_DATHFX010000417.1, from coordinate 229 downwards.
AGCAGGAACTGCGGAAACGAAACATACAGGGCGACCTGATAGATCACGCCATAGGCGGCGGCGATCGCAATGTGCTGACCCCACACCCAGGGTGCCGCCCTGACAATTTCGCCCTCCGTGCTTCCCTTCACGCAAATCGCCCCTAGCCTGGTGGTTGTGGTCCGCCGCTACCCCGACAAGAATGCCACGACTGCAATTAAAACATGGGTCATAAGTCTCACGTCTGCAA
>NZ_DATHFX010000416.1:0-2806 GCF_035317885.1 Pinirhizobacter sp. | reverse complement strand
CGGGGTCAGACGGAACACCGCTGCCCAGGACGCATTGACCACGATCTGGTCGATATCGACGAAGGGCGATGTGCCGTCTTTTTCCCCGATATGCAGCTTGTCCAGCTGCAGCCGCAGCGTGTATGGATTCAGATGTATGGCATCGACAGTGACCGGTCGCCCGAGCGCTGCCGTTGCCCGGCTTTGCAACTGGCTCTTGATCAGCGACGGGGCGGCGAGGAACCCCAGTACGCCGAACAGCACGATCAGGCCGAGCAGGATCAGAAGGGTCTTGCGCAGGCGGTGCGAGCGATAGAGTTTGACGGCACGTTCGCGGCCGGCCGCGAGGCGGGAGTTGCCGATGGGGTCATTCATGACGGTCGATGCTCCGCTGACATCGCGAGCCGACGGTGTATGGCTGTGCTGCCGTACACGTCCCGAGTACTGCCGGCCTGCCTGGGCTGGAGTTTACTCAGGTTGGAGGGGGTAGGGGCAAGGACGGATCCGGCAATTTTGCCGTTGCGTCGCTTGCCCACTCTCCCCTGGCTCTACCTCAATTCCAGGAACAAACCACCTTGCCGCAATTGCCTGCATCCATCAGGTCAAAGCCCTTCTGGAAATCGTCGATGGCGATCTGGTGCGTCAACACCTTCTGCAGCGGGAAGCCGGTAAGCACCATCTGGGTCATCTTGTACCAGGTCTCGTACATGCGACGGCCGTAGATACCCTGCAGGGTGAGGCCCTTGAAGATCACCTTGTCCCAGTCGATGCCGGCGCCGCGCGGCATGATGCCGAGCATCGCCACCTTGCCGCCGTGGTACATGCAGTCGAGCATGTCGGCGAAGGCGCGGGGGTTGCCGCTCATCTCCAGACCCACATCGAAGCCCTCGATGTGCAGGTCCTTCACCGTATCTTTCAGCGACTGTTTGGACACGTTCACCACCCGGGTGGCGCCCATGTCGGCGGCAAGCTTCAGGCGATAATCATTGACGTCCGTTACCACGACGTTACGCGCGCCCACGTGTTTGGCGATGCCCGCGGCGATGATGCCGATGGGGCCGGCGCCGGTGATCAGCACGTCTTCGCCGATCAGGTCGAATTCCAGCGCGCAGTGCGCGGCGTTGCCGTACGGGTCGAAGAATGCGGCAAGTTCCGAAGGAATCTGGTCGGGGATCGGCCACAGGTTGGAGGCCGGCATCGTCATGTATTCGGCGAAGGCGCCATTGCGGTTCACACCGATACCGACGGTGTTCGGGCACAGGTGCTGGCGGCCGGCGCGGCAGTTGCGGCAATGGCCGCAGACGATGTGGCCTTCGGCCGAGACGCGGTCGCCCAGTTTGTAGCCGGTAACGCCAGGGCCGATCGCCGCGATGCGGCCGACGAACTCGTGGCCGATGGTGAGGCCCGGCGTGATGGTGCGCTGGGACCATTCGTCCCATTTGTAGATGTGCAGGTCCGTGCCGCAGATGGCGGTTTTTTCCATCTTGATCAGCACTTCGTTCGAGCCGGCTTCCGGCACCGGCACCTCTTCCATCCATATGCCCTGCTCGGGCTTGCGCTTGACCAGGGCTTTCATCGTCTGCTGCTGCATGGGGAGTTCCGTGCGGGCGCCCGCGGGGTACGGGCCAAACCCCGGATTATACGAGGGGAGGGGGTGGGTTTGCCCGCAAGGCCAGGTTCGGTCTATGTTTCGTGAAATCCTGCGAGCGTGCAGGGCACCCCCAAGGAAGACCATGAAAGTCCGAACTGCCGTGCTGGGCGCCGCCATGGCGTTGGCCGCCGACGTCCGCGCCGATGAAGGCATGTGGCTGCCCTCGCAGCTGCCCTCCATCGCCAAACCACTGGCCCAGGCCGGTTTCAAGGGCAATCCCGCGGAACTGGCCGACCTCACCCGGCCGCCGCTTTCCGCGGTGGTCAAGATCGGTGGCGGTACCGGGGCTTTTGTCTCGGCCGACGGCCTGGTGGTCACCAACCACCACGTGGCTTTCGGGGTGATCCAGTACAACTCCAAACCCGATCGCGACCTGATCACCCAAGGCTACGTGGCGGCCGGCCGCGCTGGCGAGCTTCCCGCCAATCCCGACTACCGGCTGCGCGTGACGGTGGGCTTCGACAAGGTCACCGACCGGGTGCTCGCAGGCGCCCGCGGCACCACGGGCCGCGCCTACTACGACGCCGTGGACGCCGCCAGCAAGAAGCTGGTGGCCGAATGCGAGCAGGGCGAGGGCGTCAAGTGTTCGGTCGCCAATATGTTCAACGGCACTGATTTTTACCTGGTGAAGCAACTGGAGCTGCGCGACCTGCGCCTTGTATATGCGCCGCCGCGCGCGATCGGTAACTACGGCGATGAAGTGGACAACTTCGTCTGGCCGCGTCATGCCGGCGATTTCACCGTGCTGCGCGCCTATGTGGGCAAGGACGGCAAGCCGGCCGACTATTCGCCGGAAAACCAGCCCTACCATCCGCCGGCGCACTTGCAGGTGGCCCGCGGCGGGGTGGCCGAGGGCGACTTCGTCATGCTGGCCGGCTATCCGGGCACCACCTATCGCCACCGTACCGCCGATGAATTCGCCGACCAGGTGCAGTGGCGCCTGCCGACCACGGTGGACCTGCTCACCGAACTTGAGGACGTGATCGAAGCCGCGGGTAAGAATGACAAGGACGCACAGATCCGTTACGCCTCGCAGCTGCAATCGCTTAAGAACGTGAGCAAGCGCTATTCGGGGGAACTGGAGGGTCTGCGCCGCAGCGATGCGGTTACCGTGCGCTCCGACGACGAGAAAGCCATGCAGGCGTGGCTTGCGGCGCGGCCCGATGGTGCTGCAAC
>NZ_DATHFX010000415.1:0-4840 GCF_035317885.1 Pinirhizobacter sp. | reverse complement strand
CCGACGGCCGTGAACTGCCACCCTCGATGTGGGCCCGCATCGAAGCCGACGGCCACTGGACGGGTGAAGTACTCAGCCGCCGGCAGGACGGCAGCTCGTACCCCGAATGGCTGTCGATCAGCACCATCCGTGATGCGGAAGACCAGATCCAGCGCTATGTGGCGGTGTTCACCGACATCACCGCGAATAAGGCCGACCAGCGCCGCCTGGAACACATGGCCGCGCATGACCCGCTTACCGGGCTTGCCAACCGTGCCGAGTTCGAACTGCGCTGCGGCCATGCCATCAGCACCGCCACGCGCGAGCGCGGCGCCGCGGTGGTGATGTTTATCGACCTGGACGCCTTCAAGGCGGTGAACGACAGCTACAGCCATGCCGTGGGCGATCGCCTGTTGCAGAAAGTGGCCGATCGCATCCGTAAGGAGCTTTCACCGGGGGATATGGCCGGCCGCATCGGCGGCGATGAATTCACCGTGCTGATGAACGGCCTGAAGACGCGCGAGGACGCCGGCGACCTCGGCCGCCGCCTGCTTGCCGCGCTCGCCGAGCGATTCATGGTGGGCGATTACGAGATCTTCCTTTCCGCCAGCATCGGTATCGCCGGTTTCCCGCTGGACGGCAGCGAACCGACCGCACTGATCGCCAATGCCGACGCCGCGATGTATGCGGCCAAGACGGAAGAGCGCAACGCGCTGCGCTTCTACACCCCGCGCATGCATGCCGATGCGCGCCGCCGACTGGAACTGGCGGCCGAACTTCGCCAGGCCCTGCACCGGGACGAGTTCTACCTGGTGTACCAGCCATCGGTGGAACTGCGCACCGGACGCGTGGTGGCAGTGGAAGCCCTGCTGCGCTGGCAGCATCCCGAGCGCGGGCTGGTGATGCCCGATGAATTCATTCCCATCGCCGAAACCCTCGGCGTGATCCGCCAGATCGATGAATGGGTGATCCACGCCGCCTGCGCGCAGATCCGCCGCTGGGACGTGGCGCGCATGCCGCAGATCCGCGTGGCCGTGAACGTATCGGCCACGTGGTTCGGCCACCCGGATTTCGTCGAGAGCGTGCGCGATGCCCTATCGGCCAGCCAGCTCAATGCACCGCGCCTGCTGCTGGAGATCACCGAAGGCGCGTTGCTGCGGCTTGGCGAGGACACCGAACGCACCATGCATGCGCTGCACGACCTGGGCGTGGGCGTGGCCATCGACGACTTCGGCACGGGCTATTCCTCGCTCACCTACCTGAAGCTTCCCGCGGTGGCCTACCTCAAGATCGACCGTTCCTTCGTGCGCGGCCTGCCCGACAGCAGCAACGACGTCGCCATCGTCGACGCGATGATAGCGATGTCCGGGTCGCTGGGCCTGATCACCATCGCCGAAGGCATCGAGAACGATGCGCAGCACGCTTACCTGCTGAAGGCCGGATGCGTGGAAGGGCAGGGCTACCTGTATTCGCGACCGGTGGCAGCGGCAAATATCGAGCGCCTGTTGTCGCCGGTGAACACCGCGCCGCAACCACGGCTGACTTTGGTGCCGCCGCTACGCAGCTAGAACACCACGTTGTAGCCGAACGTGAACCACTGGTCAGTGCGGTTCTTGCCGACCAGTAGATCGATGCTGGCGGCGCCGGCGAAATTGAAACTGATGCCGGCCTCGTTGGTGGCGTCACGTCCCTTGCGGATGTAGCGCTCGGCGACGAGGTCCACGGCCTTGGACACTGAGTACTGCATGCCTAAGCCACCGGCCAGCTTCGATGTCTCGCCGCGGTCACGTGACAGGCCCAGGTTAGTGAATATCTGCCATTGCTGGTCGGCCCCCAGGGCCCAGGCGGGCGCGAGGTAGGCGTCGGTCTGCTTGAGCTTGCCGTGCTGGTAGATGCCCGTGGCGGCCACCGCCAGCCCGAAGCCGCCGTTGCTGTTGTCGCGCAGCTGCCACTTAAGGCCAGGTGTAAGTTCGCTTTGGCCAGGCCGCGAGATGCGCGTGAGGCCCAATGAAAACTCAAGCGGCCCCGCCGAGCAGGCGGGTGACAGGGTGAGCTCGCGACCACCGCCGGAGAATGCGCGGAGCCAGCTCTCCAGCTGGCAGCGGCCCGCCGGCGTGACGCCCGAATCGTCCACGAACAGGCTGCCGCCCGCGTGTGCGGAACCTGCGACCACCACCGTGGCCATCATGGCCGTGATGATGGTTCGCTTCATGGACGTGGTACTTCCCGGCGAAATACCGGCGAAGTCTAACGGCCCCATTCTTACGGTTGAAAGTCGTGGTGTTCGGCATCAGGTCAATGCAACGTTATAAAGGAACGCCCATGCCCTACCGCAATCCGTACTTTGATCCGGCCCGGCCGCACCATACCCCGGAGGGCTTCCGGAACCTGGAACCCGACACGCGAGGCAAGGGCGATCTGCAGCGGTGGCGACGTGAACGCAAGGAGCAGGGACTGCCCAAGCCACCGAAGGCGGGCTATGCGGCCTTTGCGAAGCAATGGTGGAGCAAGGCGGATATTCCCGCTGAAGGCGACGGTGCCTGGTGGCTGGGCCACGCCTGCGTGCTGCTGCGCCGCGGCGAGCAAACCGTGATAACCGATCCGGTGCTTTCCCATCGCGCATCGCCGCTGTCGTTTGCCGGGCCTGCGCGCCGCACGCCTGCACCGGTGGATGTGGACGACCTGCCGCACATCGACGTGGTGATGATCTCCCACAACCATTACGACCATCTCGATACGCGCAGCGTCAAACGCATCGCGCGGCGGTTTCCCGCGTGCGTGTTCGTGGTACCGCTGGGGCTTGCCCCATGGATGCGCCGCCATGGCATCGAACATGCGGTGGAACTGGACTGGTGGGACGGCATCGATATCGACGGCGGCCGCTTCACGTTGGTCCCTGCGCGCCACTGGAGCGCACGCACTTTAAGCGATCGCAACCGCAGCCTTTGGGGCGGCTGGGTGTGGCAGCGTCATGGCTACACCTTCTGGTTTGCCGGCGATACCGGTTATTCCCCGAACCTGGCCGAGGTGGGCAAACGCCTGGGGCCGATCGACCTGGCCGCCCTGCCCATCGGCGCATATTCGCCGCGCTGGTTCATGCAAGGCCAGCACACTGATCCGGCTCAGGCGGTACAACTTCACCGCGAATCGAATGTGCGCAAGTCGCTGGCCATCCACTGGGGCGTGTTCGAGCTGGCGGATGATCCGCTGGATGAACCGCCGGCCTTGCTGGCCACGGCGTTGCGTGAGCAAGGCGTGGCCGAGGAGGCATTCGTGAGCATTCCCGTCGGCGCGCGCGTGCCGGACTGACCCAAGCGCCGTCGTGCCTAATTGAAGAAGGCGTGCAGCCGTGGAACGCGGCGAAGCACCAGCCGTTCGACCGTAAGCACCAACAGCATGGAGATGCCCAGGAGCGGCAACAGCACGCCGAATACCACCAGCAGCCCGACCATTAGTCGGGGGTAGCGCGCGCCGTGCGCGGGAGGCGCACCCAGCCGCTTCACCGGTTTTCGGCGCCACCACATCACGAAGCCGCTAACGGTGACGGTGATCAGGCCCAGCGCCGTAGTGAGGCCCAGCAACTGGTTCGGCCAGCCGAACAACTGGCCCTCATGGGCGGCCACGCCGTAGCCGATCGCCCGATCAAGGAACGCGCCCTGGGCGAAATCCTTGCGATTGATTACCTGGCCCGTGGCGCCATCAAGCTTGAGCGTCAACCGCTTCGGGCGGTTCTGCGTATCGGAGCGACCCGTCCAGCCGGCATCCGCCTTCGATGGCGGGGCGATCAGCACCGGTGGCGGCAACTGCAGGCCGGCCACTGTCGGCACCAGGCGATCCAGTGCATGCAGGTCCACCGCTGCGTGCAGGATCTTCTTCGTCGACTGATCCTGCCCGCGATTCATCCCCGGCATATCGGCCATGTCATCCATCGCCGTATTCGCCGCGCGGCGTTTGGCCAGCTCGTCCGAACGGCCCGTGTTCCAGTCCTGATCAACCTGGGTTGTCGAACCGAACTGTCGCACTTCCTTCAACATCCCGCCCCACGACTTCGCCCACGGCAAACCCGATGTCAGCAATGTCAGCGCGAGCAAGGCCACCCACACACCGGCGACCGCATGAAGATCGCGCCAGAACAGACGGCCGCGCTGGCGCACGCGCGGATACAGCACGCCCGCCAGGCCCTTGTCGCGGGGCCACCACAGGTACAGGCCGGACAGGATCATCACGATCGCCCACGATGCCGCCAGTTCCACCAGCATCGAACCCCGGTCGCCCAGCAGCAATTCCCCGTGCAGGTAGAAGATGCGCCGCATCAGGCGCTCGTCCTCCACCACCTGGTGCAACACGTGCCCATTGGTCGGGTCCACGTACACGCGCACCAGGTCGTCGCCGCGACCCACCAGGACCCGCGCGGAGGACGTATGGCTTGCGGGCAACTCGTAGGCATTGAGTACGCCACCGGGCACCACTGCCAGCGCGGCGGCCACCTGCATCGACGGCGCCACGCGCGGCGCCTGGGCATCGATGCGGTCGTAGGGGCGGTCCAGCCATGCTTCTATCTGCGGCTTGAACAGGTAGATCGATCCCGTGCACGCCAGCCACAGCACGAACGGCAGGCAGAACAACCCGGCGTAGAAATGCCATCGCCATACCAGCCGGTAGGCATCGCGCGAGCGGCGATCGGGCACGGCGCTCACAGATGCACCTTCAGGTCGAGCAGGTACGTGCGCGAAGGATACGGGTAGTACACGAAGTAACGCCGGTTGGTGAGGTTATCCACGCCCAGGGCAATATCCATGTGCGGATTGGGCTTCCAGGTCACCCGGCCGTCGAAGGTCAGGAACTTGCTGGTGCCGCCGAA
>NZ_DATHFX010000414.1:0-2158 GCF_035317885.1 Pinirhizobacter sp. | reverse complement strand
CGTGGCTCGCGGCATCCTGGAAACCTCCGGCTAAGGCCGCCTGCGCGCGCGTGGCCCGGGGCAGGACGATGGCGCCTACCAGTTGCGCGTGATCGCCCGCAGCCTGCTGCAGGCCTTCGAGCGCTACTACATCGCCATCGCCGCGCTGGTGAAGAATGGACCGCACACGCTAACGGCGGGGGAGCTTGAGAACGCCTGCACGCTCACCGCGCAACGCCTGGGGATGCTCAACGAACTGTCGGCCCCCGAATTCTTCGACAAGGCCCTGTTCCGCGGTTTCATCCAGAAGTTGCGCGAGCGCAAGGTGGTATGGACCGACGACGAAGGCAAGCTCGATTTCGCCCAGGCCCTGGAAGGCATGGTCGACGATGCGCGGCTGATCCTGGCCCGTGAAGTGCGCCACTCGATCCTGAAGATCACCCCGGGCGGCGCCGAGCCGCGCGATCCGCCCCCGCCGGCGCTGAAGGAAGCGCCGGTGGAAGACGTCTCGACTGACCTGCACGAACGGCACGTGGTGAACGAGGAAGAACGGCACCACCCAACGCACCTGCCGTAGGGCTGGGGGTCAGAGTTATAACTCTGACCCCGCCGGTAGAGCGGAGTTAGACGTTCTATTCCCGGTGCAGGCCGTCGTCAGCGGTATCGGCCTCGAAGAGCCTCTGTAGATCGCCCAGCGCCTGAAGGGACGTCTCGCGGATTGCCGCGTCGTCGTCGTACACCAGGTACTGCCTGGCCAGCAGCTGCTCGTCGTGTTTGCGGAAGCGCTCGACGCGGGCCTCGGCCAGTTCCTGGGGCATGCCCAGCGCCTGCAGCGTCAGGCGAGCCATCTTCAATGAGGAATGGAAGGTCTCGCGCACCGGTTCCTCGATGCCAAGATCCATCAGGCGGAACGCATGCTGCCGGTTGCGCGCGCGGGCGACGATCTTCAGATGGGGAAACTGGCGGCGCACCAACCGCGCGGTGCGCAGGTTCACGTCTGGATCGTCCGTGCCCAGCACGAATACCTCGGCTGTCTGTGCCTGTGCCGCACGCAGCAGTTCCGGCCGCGCCGGATCGCCGAAGAACAGCGAAGTGCCGCCGAAGCGGCGCGAGAATTCCACCTGCTCGACGGAGTTCTCAAGGGCCACGAAGGGGATATCGTGTGCGCGCAACAGCCGCGAGACGATCTGGCCGACACGGCCGAAGCCGGCGATGATCACCCGGGGACTTGCAACGTCAGGTACTTCGAACTCGCGGTCGGGCTTGCTTGCCTTGACGTTCAACAGGGCTGCCACCGAGATCACCAGCAACGGCGTCAACGCCATCGACAAGGTGATCACCAGCACCAGTACGTTGCGCTGGGTGTCGTCGATCAAGTGGCTGGACTGCGCCAGGTTCAGCACCACGAAGGCGAATTCACCGCCGCAGGCAAGGAGCACGGTGAGGCGCAACGAGTCGGCCATGCTCAGTCGGCCCGCCGCCAGGCCCAGCGGCCACAGCACCAGTGCCTTGGTCGCCAGCAGCAGGCCCACCAGGCCCAGGATCAACAGCGGCTCGTGGATCAACAGTGACAAATCCACCGACATGCCTACGCTGATGAAGAACAAACCCAGCAGCAGGCCTTTGAAGGGCTCGATGTTCGACTCAAGTTCGTGGCGGTATTCCGAATCGGCCAGCAGCACGCCGGCAAGGAAGGCGCCGAGCGTCACCGACACGCCGATCAATTCCATCACCAGCGCCGTGCCCATCACCACCAGCAACGCCGTGGCGGTAGACACCTCCACGCTGCCGGCGCGCGCGACGAAACGGAACACCGGTCGCAGCAGGAGCCGACCACCGAGCACCACCAGTACGATGCCGCCGACCACGATGGCGATCTTGGAGAGCTCCGGCGGGTGCGATCCATGTTCCATGGATCCGCCCAACAGCGGTATGGCGGCAATCAGCGGAATGGCCGCCAGATCCTGGAACAGAAGGATGGCAAAGCCCTGCCGCCCGTACCCGGAATTCGCTTCCTTGCGCTCGGCCAGGATCTGCAGGCCGAAGGCAGTAGATGAGAGCGCCAGCGCCCCACCGACAATCACGGCTGATCTGGCCGCCATGCCGAATGCCAGGAAGGCCAGATCAGCCGTGATTGTCGGTGGGGCGCTGGCGCTCTCATCTACTGCCTTCGGCCTGC
>NZ_DATHFX010000413.1:0-17230 GCF_035317885.1 Pinirhizobacter sp. | reverse complement strand
ACCCGAGTTCGAGGCCGCTCCAGAACGAGTCCGCGTCGTGCCATTGCGTGGCTGGCGCGGGCACTTGGCGTACCCGGGGCAACAGCGGTGCCGCAACTGCTTCGCCGGCATCCCAGGTGCGGGCCATGGATGGGAGCATGACGTCTTCAACCCCCCATCGACGCTGGCGCCGGCGGTGTGCCGGGGCCGGGTGGGGGCCCGGGTGGGGGCGCGAAGCCCTTGTCCAGCATGCACTGCTCGATCAACTCCGGGGCCACGGGGTGTGCAGAGTCGCCGCCGAGATCCGACCAGCAAGCCTGGAGCGCGGCCTCCACCTTCGGATCATGCGGGGGACGCGCGGAACTGCTTGCCGGCGCGGGCTCCTGGCCCCGGGCGCCGGCCGCGAGGGCCATACCGACGCCGAAGACAAAAAGCACGGCGGGGATCAACGGATAGGGTTTCATGTGACGGGCGTCCTGGCGGCATGGGGTGCTGGTCACCACGCTAAGGGCCCGCGATGGCGTGGCGTTGTCCCTTTGTGTCCGCTTTGTGTCGGCATTTTTGCCCACCTGGCAAACGCCCCGTAGACTCACCTGATGTAATGCCGCTCATGCAGGCCGAAGCCCTTGCCATGGACATGCAGTCACTCATCCTCGTCGTCGACGACGATCCGGAATTGCGGGGACTGATCACCGGGTTCCTCGGTGGCCACGGCTTTCGCGTGCAAGCGGCCGAAAATGCCGCGCAAATGTCGCTGGCCATCGAGCGCGAGCGGCCGGACCTGGTGGTGCTGGACGTGATGATGCCCGGTGAGGACGGTCTTTCCGCCGCGCGCCGCCTGGCCGCGGAGAAAGGGCCGCCGGTGATCATGCTCAGCGCCCTGGGAGGCGACACCGACCGCATCATCGGCCTGGAAGTGGGCGCGGACGACTACCTGGCCAAGCCGTGCAACCCCCGGGAGTTGCTCGCGCGCGTGCGCGCCGTGCTACGCCGGACCAGCACTGCCGAGGACATCATGGCGGCCGACGCGCGTCCTTATGCCTTTGCCGGATGGCGGCTGGACGCATCGCGCCGCGACCTGCGCGACCCTACCGGGATCTTCATCAACCTGTCCGATGGCGAATTCTCACTGTTGCGCAGCTTCGTTGAGCATCCGCAGCGCATCCTGAGCCGCGACCAGCTGCTGGACCTGGTGCACGGTGGCCGGGCGGAGATATTCGACCGCGCCATCGACACGCAGATCAGCCGGCTGCGCCGGAAGCTCAACGACCGTTCGAAGGACGAACTGATCCGTACCGTGCGGAACGAGGGTTACATGCTGGTACCCAAAGTGGTGCGCCTGTGAACCACCTGCCCCGCCTGTCGATCTTCGCCCGCACATTCGTGATGATGTTCATCGCGCTACTGGTATCAGTGGCGATCGGCTACGCGGTACTGAACCTGCGCCCGCCGACGCGGCCGAACATGGTGAGCCTGTTCGAACTGGCTGCCGTGTTGCAGCCCGGGCGCATGCCCTTTGCCGGACGTGGTCCCGATGGCCATGGCGGCATGCCACCCCCGGGCGACGCCGGCGCCATACCCGATGGTGGGATGAACCCCACCGGCGCGTCGCGTGCACCTCCACCGCAAGGCGAGCCGCCTGGCATGCCGCAAGGACCTGCTTTCGGCTCGCCGGGCCCGGGGGATACCGGGGACATGGATGTCGCCACCAGCGCCAGCGCCCCGCCGCCGCCGGCCGGCTTCGATGCCAAGGTTTCATCGCGGATGCTCATGCGGCTGTCGGCCCTGTTCAATGTTCCGGCCGAGCGCCTTCGCGCCTATGCACCGGCATCGGCCCTGGTGGGCGGCCATGGGCCGACGGGGAACGTGCTCGGCCCGGGTTTCGTCATCGCACTGCGCCAGGACGATGGCAGCTGGCGCGTGGCGTCGCTTGCCGCAGAGCCCTTCCCCACCGCCCTGCAGGTACAGCTGGCGTGGCTTTTCGCCCTGGGCCTGCTGGTGCTTCTGCCACTGGCATGGCTCTTCGCCCGCGCCCTTTCCGCACCGATCCAGCGTTTCGCCCAGGCCGCGCAACGGCTGGGCAGCGACACCAGCGCGCCGCCTGTCCCGCGCGAGGGCCCCAGGGAAATGCGTCAGGCGGTGGATGCCTTCAATGCCATGCAGGCACGGATCAACCGCCTCCTGCAGGAGCGCACGCACATGATCGGTGCCATCGCCCACGACCTACGCACGCCGCTCACCCGTCTTTCCTTCCGCCTGGACGGCCTGCCCAGCCCGCTGGATGAAAAGGTCGAGGCCGACATCCAGGAAATGAAGTCGATGATCTCCGCCGCGCTGGACTTCATCCGTGACCGTTCGCTCGGCGTGCATCGCGAACGGCTGGACTTCCGGCTGCTGGTGGAAAGCGTGGCCGACGACATGGCCGATGTCGGCCATGCCGTGACGCTCCTGGATGGCCCCGCGATCACCATGCATGGAGATCCGTTGGCCTTGCGGCGTGCAGTGATGAACCTGGTCGAAAATGGCCTGAAGTACGGCCAGAGCGTCCGCATGCGCTTGCGCACCACGGCAGCGGAATGCGTACTGGAAATCGACGACGACGGGCCGGGTATTGCCGACGCCATGCAAAGCCAGGTATTCGAGCCGTTCTTCCGCCTGGAAGCTTCGCGCAACCGCGATACGGGCGGCATCGGGCTGGGCCTTGCCACGGTGCGGGCGATCGTCCTGGACCACGGCGGCAGCATCGCGTTGCGCAACCGCAAGGATGGCGGCCTGCGCGTGGCGCTGACCCTTCCGCTGGGCCAGGGGCTTTAAGGCGAGATGCCGCCGACGAACCGATAGCCCACCCCTGCCTCGGTCTTCAGCCAGCGCGGCGCCGCGGCATCGTCGCTCAGCTTGTGCCGCAGGCGCCCCATGACGATGCGCAGGTAGTGGGTATCGCTCGCGTGCGTTGCGCCCCATATCTCCTTCAGCAGCTGTTGCTGGGTGACTACCCGCCCGGCGTGGCGCAACAGGTGCGCCAGCACGGCATATTCCTTGCGCGTGAGCGCCAGGGCATTGCCATCGAGGAACACTTCGCGGCGGGCCAGGTCCACCACCAGGTGGCCGTCGTCGTAACGCGGGGGTGCGGCCGGTTCCGCGCCGCGGTTACGCAGGAGCACGCGCAGGCGCGCCATCAGCTCCTGTATGCCGAAGGGCTTGGTCACGTAATCGTTGGCGCCGTGGTCCAGGGCATGCACCTTCTCGCGTTCGCCGTCACGGACGCTCAGCATCAACACCGGTACCTGGCTCCATTGGCGCAACTCCGCCAATACTTCGTGCCCGTCGCGATCGGGCAAGCCGATGTCCAGGATGATCAGGTCCGGCTGCTGGGTGGCCGCCTGGGCCAGCCCCTCCTCGGCGGTGGCGGCGGTGACCACCGTATAACCTTCCGCGCGCAGGCCGATGTCGAGGAACCGCCGGATCTGCGGTTCATCGTCGATCACCAGGATCCGTGCTGCAGAACCACTCATGTCGTGGATTGCGGGGGCTCGCCCAAGGGAAGCATGATGCGCATGGTGGTCCCTCCGCCGATTCCCGGCAAGGCCTCCACGCTTCCCCCGTGCGCGCCGATCATGCCCTGGCAGATGGCAAGGCCAAGCCCGGTGCCCTGCTTGACCCGGTCGCCGCGGGATACCGAGTAGAACATGTCGAAGATACGCGTACGTTCTTCCTCGGGAATACCCGGGCCATGGTCGATGACGTCCACGCGCCACCAACCATCGACCACCGATGCTCGCACCTGGACCGCTTCGCCCGGCGGCGAGAACCTGGCTGCGTTTTCCAGCACGTTGAACAGGGCCTGCTCCACCAGCGCCGGGTGGACATGCAACAGCGCCTCACCCTGCACGGCATCAACCACGACACGCACCTCGGGGAAGGATTTGCGAACCCGCGACACGGCCGATGCGACAATGTCCGCGCCGTCGATCCAGTCACGGGCGAGCTTCAACCCGCCGTGGCCCAGCCGGGTCATGTCCAGCAGGTTCTGGATGTAACGGTCCAGGCGCTCGCCCTCGCCCAGGATGGCCTGCAGCAATTCCCGGCGCTCGCCAGGCGGGATCTTGTCTTCGTAACCGAGCAACGTACCCGCTGAACCGATCATCGAGGCCAGCGGGGAGCGCAGGTCGTGCGATACCGACGACAGCAGTGCGTTGCGCAGCCGTTCGGTCTCGCCCTGCACCCGCGCGCCTTCGAGTTCATCGGCCAGGCGTGCACGTTCGAGCGCCTGGCCGATGTCCTGCGTCATCGAAAGAGCGAGGCTCCGACGGTCAGGATCGGGCGCCGTGGTGGCGGCATCGAAGCGCAGCGCCACGACGCCTGCGGTGGAGCCTTCACCGGCCAATGGCAGGATCCAGCACGAGGCCGCATTGATGGTATCGGTATAACGGCCGGCCGCCTCGCCGTGGCGTTCGCACCACTCGGCGGCAGCGATGTCCTGTGGCGACAGGGCCATGTCGTGCGGCGCGCCGGCGGCCACGTGCAAGGTGTTGTCGTCGCCTCGCAGCAACAACGCCGCCTCGCATTCCAGGGCGCGCGCCAATGCCAGCGCACCCACCCGGCGGATCGCCGCGCCATCGGTGCTGGTGGACAAGGCCTGGCCCAGCGCCAGCAAGGCGCGGGCCTGGGCGTGTGCGCCGCGCAACGACTGCACCTGCAGGGCGAGCCGGGTGGCAAGCCCGCTGCATACCAGCGCGGCCACCAGGAACAACACCACCGCAAGCACATCGTCGACGTTGGCGATGGCAAGCGTGTAACGGGGTGGAGCAAAGAAAAAGTTGTAGCCGAGGAAGCACAGCACGGCGGTGTACACCGCCACTGCCATGCGCGTGCGCACGGCCACCACCAGCACGGCGGTAAGGAAGATCAGCGCAAGATTCGCCACCGAAAGGAAGCGGTCCAGGACAAAGGCGATGGCGAAGGCCACCAGCGTCGCGATGGTGGCGTAGGCGTATTCACGGGCCTTGCCCCAGCCTCCGGGCAACTGCAGGCGACGACCCCTGGCTTGCACCGTGACGGGCGTTGCCACGATGGTCACCTCAAGGTGCGAGCCTTCGCGAAGCAGGCGCTGGGTAAGCGAACGGCCCAGCATGCGCGCGATGGGACGCTCACGCGTGCGTCCCACCACCACCTGGCCGACGCCCTCGCGATCGGCATGGGCCAGCAATTCCCCGGCGATGTCGTGTCCGCGCAACACCACCACTTCGCCGCCAAGGCTACGTGCCAGGCGCATGGCCGACTCCAGCCGCTCGCGGCGCGCAGGATCGATGCCCGCGCCCGTCTCGACATAGGCCACGCCCCAGGGCGCGCCCCGCCTTTCGGCGATGCGCCGAACCATCCGCACCAGGTATTCACTCTGGCCCTGCCCGTCGATGGCAGCCAGCACACGGCGGCGCACAGGCATGCTGCCGCCACGCGCGAGCATGTGCTCACGCAGGTCACTGTCGACGTGCCGGGCAATGGTGTCCAGCGCCAGTTCGCGCAGCGACGCCAGGTTGGTCGGCGAGAAGAACGCATCCAGCGCCAGCGCCGCGGTGTCGGGCACGTACACCTTGCCCTGGCGCAGGCGGCCGATCAGCTCGCGGGGCGGAAGATCCACCAACACGATGTCACGGGCACGCTCCAGGAACGCATCAGGCACCGTCTCGCGCACGGTCACGCCGGTGATCCGCGCCACCTGGTCGTTCAGGCTCTCCAGGTGCTGCACGTTCATCGCGGAATAAACCTCGATGCCGGCCTCCAGCAATTCCGCGATGTCCTGCCAACGTCGCTCGTGGCGTACGCCGGGGACATTGCGATGGGCAAGCTCGTCGACCAGGATCACCGCCGGCTTGCGGGCCAGTGCCGCATCCAGGTCGAACTCCTCGAAGCGGCGATCGCGGTAGTCCACCTCGCGACGGGGGAGGACCGGCAGCCCTTCCAGCAGGGCTGCCGTCTCGGCACGGCCGTGGGTCTCCACCAGCCCCACCACCACGTCGACCCCTGCCCGCTTCAATTCCCGCGCGGCCGACAGCATGGCGAAGGTTTTGCCCACGCCGGGTGCTGCACCCAGGAATATCTTCAGGCGGCGCTCGCCGGACACCTGCAACACGGCGTCGGCCCGGGCATCGCGAACTGGCTGGATCATGCGTCGTCGACCCGGTGCGAAGGCACTACTTTACCGCGCTGTCGAGCGCCATGTTCAGCGCCAGCACGTTCACGCCCGGCTCGCCGAACAACCCCCACTGGCGGCCGCGCGTGGCACCGGCGATGAGTTCGTCCACGCGGTCGCGCGTAAGGCCTCTTGCCCGCGCCACGCGCCCGGCCTGGTACTCGGCGGCAGCCGGGCTGATCTCCGCGTCCAGCCCACTGCCGGAGGCCGTGACCAGGTCCACCGGAACCTCGACGGTGTTGCCAGGGTCGGCGGCGCGAAGCGCGGCGATGCGATCGGATGCCGCCTTGGTCAGCGCGGGATTGGTCGGACCCAGGTTCGAAGGCGTCGACGCCGTGGCGGTATAGGGCGCGGGAGTCGTGGCGGACAGACGGCCCCAGAAGTACTTCGGGCTGGTGAACGACTGGCCGATCAGCGCCGACCCGACCACCTTGCCGCCCTGGCGAACCAGGCTGCCATCGGCCTGGTCGGGAAAAAGCAGCCGGGCGCCGCCGGTGACCACGAGGGGATACAGCAACCCCGTGATCACCGTGAACAGCAGCAGCAACATGACGGACTGGCGGACGAGTTTCATGCCGGTGGCCTAGTAGTGGAGGATCGCATCGACCAGGGCAGTCACTTGGCTGCTCTTTTGGCCGGCGTTGTAGGCTGGGAAATCATAGGCGTGTTCGTAGCGAAGCTCCGGGCGAATCTCCAAATCCTGCGACACCCAATGTGTCAAACCAATCGTATGGCTGGAGTATCGCGTCGCGTATCCGGTGCGTTGACCCTGTTCGTCGTTATAGAACTCATTGCGAATCGAGATCATGTTGTGCGGATCGAGCTCAACGTTGAAGTAGTTCACGATGCCAAATGCCGGGTTGTGGCCGGCCGGGAAATTCGGCGCCTCTCCCAACGGATAACCCGGCACGCCCGCGGGCGCTCCCTGTTGATCGCGCACGTAAATGCGATAAGCCTCGGTCAGCATGTGCACGTTGTGACTGAAACGATGACCCCAAGTCAGCACGAATTCCTGCAGATTGTTATAGGTCTGCTTGGATTTGTTGTACGACTCCACACACGGATACAGCATGTCGTTGTTGGACGCCGATACCCAACGCACACAACCTTGCACGCTCAAACGACTGGTGCTGTCCCAGAACGCTGAATCATCACCGCCGTGCACGCCAAACTGCACCGTCCACTGATCGTTGAGCTTTGTCGTGGTGATGATGCCGGTGTTGGTATACGCATCGACCGTGTAAAGAATGGAGTGCGTCAACAGGTAATTTTGCGGCGAGAACTGTGCCTCGATATCCGGGATGGACAAATAACGCCCCATCGTTATCTGCATGCCCTGCGCCACCCAGGGGATGTACAGGTCGACATACCAGATCATCGGATCGTTGCCGTAGAGCTTACCCGGCAGCGGACTATTGGAATTGGGATGGTTGAGCAACTGGTCGCTGGTGACACCCTTCATGGTGGTGAAGTGGTAGTCGTAGCCATACAGGTCGTCGAAATGAAATCCCCAGTCCAGATGATCGGTCTGAACCGTGTCGGGCAAACGCTCAATTCGCAACAGCGCCTGATCAAATTCCACGCGATTGGGGCGCGTGGCGTAGGAAAGCGGATAGTTGGAAAAACTCGACGAGCTTATATTGGCTGATGGATTGATCCAGCCATAAACCTCGATACGATTCTTCTGCATCCAGTGGCCTACGCTAGTACAGGCGAGCGCTTTCTCCAGCGGATACTGCGAGTTTGTGTCAGGCACACCAATCGGATTGTCGACGCCGCCGAGTTGCCACTCAGAGGCCGGGAACGGCATCGAATCAAAGGGGGAATCCATGCCGCGACGCGCAGGCGCCGGTGCAGCCGGCGCATTCGGATCGGCCGGCTGGGCGTCTTCGCGGTAGGCGGCGGCCAGTCGCGAGCCGAAGCCCTTCGAACAATCGGCGCTGCCGGTAGCGGGAGCATCGTCGCTGGCCATGGCCTGGCCGGCCGGGAGGGCCAGGAGCAGTGCGAGGGCCAACAGCTTTTTCTGGTACATGACTTCGTTTCCTGGTGCGTTGACTGTCAAATGCCGGCGTAGCCGCCGAGTTCGTATTCTTCCTGAAGGGTCAGTGCCTGGGCGCCAGGCGCCAGAGCAGCTTTGAGCGGGCGCGGTTCGCGCACCAGCGGATCGTTGGCTGCGTTGTCCAGTTCTGCATCCTGGGTGTCTTTCCAGGAAAACTTCATCAGGTGGGTAAGCACTTCGTATTGCCTCGATGCTTGGAAGAAGGGAATTCAGGCCGCGCCGATGGCGACGAGGATCAGGTCGATCAACTTGATGCCCAGGAACGGCGCGACAATGCCGCCCAGGCCATAGACAAGCAGGTTCCGCCGCAACAGCGCGTCGGCGCCGAGTGCGCGGTATTTCACGCCACGTAGTGCCAGTGGTATCAACACGATGATGATCAGCGCGTTGAAGATCACCGCCGACAGGATCGCGCTCTGGGGCGTGGCCAGGTGCATCACGTTGAGCGTATTGAGCGCCGGATACGTGGTGGCGAACGCGGCCGGGATGATCGCGAAGTACTTGGCGATATCGTTGGCCAGCGAGAACGTGGTGAGCGCACCGCGGGTAATCAGCAGCTGTTTGCCGATCTCCACCACCTCGATCAGCTTGGTGGGATCTGAATCCAGGTCCACCATGTTGCCGGCCTCGCGGGCCGCCTGGGTGCCGGTGTTCATCGCCACGGCAACGTCGGCCTGGGCCAGCGCCGGAGCGTCATTGGTACCGTCGCCGCACATGGCCACCAGGCGGTTCTCAGCCTGGATGTCACGGATCAGCTTCAGCTTGGCCTCGGGCGTGGCCTCGGCGAGGAAATCGTCGACACCTGCCTCGGCGGCAATGGCCGCGGCAGTCAGGGGATTGTCGCCGGTCACCATCACCGTGCGGATGCCCATGCGCCGCATCTGGGCAAAGCGCTCCTTGATGCCGGGCTTGACGATATCTTTCAGTTCCACCACGCCAAGGGCACGTGCGCCCTCCACCACCACCAGCGGCGTGGCGCCGCGGCGGGCGACCTCCTCGGCCTGGCGGGTCACGCGCGGCGGCAGGTGGCTGCCGTTGGCGTCCAGGTAACGGCCCACGGCATCGATGGCGCCCTTGCGGATATGCCTGTCACCGATATCGACGCCGCTCATGCGCGTCTGGGCGGTGAAGGGTACATACACCGCATCGGCGATCACGCGCTCGGTAAGGCCGAACGCTTCCCGGGCCAGGGCGAGCACGCTGCGCCCTTCGGGGGTGTCGTCGGCCAGCGAGGCCAGCAAAGCCACTTCGGCCAGCGTCTGCGCCTGCACGTCGGGCGCCGGATGGAAGGCCACGGCCTGGCGATTGCCCAGCGTGATGGTGCCGGTCTTGTCCAGCAGGAGCACGTCGACGTCGCCAGCGGCTTCCACGGCACGGCCGGAGGTGGCGATCACGTTGGCGCGGATCATGCGGTCCATGCCGGCGATACCGATGGCCGAGAGCAGCGCGCCGATCGTGGTGGGAATCAGGCACACCAGGAGCGCGATCAGCACGGTGAGCGTGATCGGCTCGCCGGCATGGGCTACCTGCACGCTGTAGATCGAGTACGGCAGCAAAGTGGCGCAGGCCAGCAGGAAGATCAGCGTGAACTTCGCCAGCAGGATGGTGAGCGCGATCTCGTTCGGCGTCTTGCGCCGGCTGGCACCTTCCACCATGGCGATCATGCGGTCCAGGAAGCTTTCGCCGGGGTTGCTGGTAATGCGCACCACCAGCCAGTCGGACAGCACCTTGGTACCACCCGTCACCGCACTGCGGTCACCGCCCGACTCACGGATCACCGGCGCGGACTCGCCGGTGATGGCGCTTTCGTCGACGCTTGCGGTACCGGCCACCACCTCGCCGTCGCCGGGCAGGTATTCGCCGGCCTCGACCAGCA
The DNA here is from genome assembly GCF_035317885.1 of Pinirhizobacter sp. Lineage (GTDB taxonomy): Bacteria > Pseudomonadota > Gammaproteobacteria > Xanthomonadales > Rhodanobacteraceae > Pinirhizobacter. Next base: position 7,126 of record NZ_DATHFX010000413.1, on the reverse strand, counting down.
CCATGTGGCCGGTGCGCAGATCCGTTGACGGGGTATAGGTCACCTGGGCGTCACGCAGGGCAGTGTCCACCCGCTTGGCGATCAGTTCCTTGCGTGAGCCACGCAGGGCGTTGGCCTGGGCCTTGCCCCGCCCTTCGGCCAGCGCCTCGGCGAAGTTGGCGAACAGCAGCGTGAACCACAGCCATGCGCTCACGGCAAACGAAAACCCCGAAGGCACTTCACGGTGGCCGGTGGTGAGGCCTGCGATCCAGATCAGGGTGGTGAGGATGCTGCATACCAGCACCACGAACATCACCGGGTTGCGGAACTGCATCCGCGGCGACAGCTTGCGGAACGCATCCAGCACGGCGGTGCGGACCAGGGCGCGGTCGAAGGCGCGATTGGGAAGGGTGGCGGACGTCATAAATCAATGCCCCGCGGCAGCTTGGAGGTGTTCGGCGATCGGGCCCAGGGCCAGTGCCGGCAGGAAGGTAAGCGCGCCGACGACGACCACGATGCAGGCCAGCAACACCACGAACAGGGGCGTATGGGTGCGCAAGGTGCCGGCCGAAGGCGGTACGTGGCGCTTGGCGGCAAGGGAGCCCGCCATGGCCAGCATGGCGATCGCCAGCGGGAAGCGCGCCAGGAACATGCAAATGGCCAGCAGGATGTTCCAGAACGGCGTGTTGGCGGAAAGCCCGCCGAACGCGCTGCCGTTGTTGTTCGACGCCGAACTCACCGCATAGAGAATTTCGCTGAAGCCATGGGCGCCGGGGTTGCTGACCCCAGCGACACCCGCCGGTGCCAACACGGCAATCGCCGTACCGATGGTCACGAGCGCGCACGGCACAAGCACTGCCAGGCTCGCCATCTTCATTTCGTAGGCTTCGATCTTCTTGCCCAGGTACTCGGGCGTGCGGCCCACCATCAGGCCCGCGATGAACACCGCGACGATGGCGAAGGCGAGCATGCCGTACAGGCCCGAGCCCACGCCGCCGAACACAACCTCGCCCAGCTGCATCAGCCACATCGGGATCAAGCCGCCGAGCGGGGTCAGCGAGTCGTGCGCGGCATTCACCGCGCCGCATGAAGCGGCCGTGGTGATGGCGGCGAAGAGACCGGACGCGGCGATGCCGAAGCGCGTCTCCTTGCCTTCCATGTTGCCGCCCGATTGCAACGCCGAGGCCTGGCCATCCACGGCCAGACCATGCAGCGCTGGGTTGCCCGCCTGCTCGGCGGCCACCAGGCCCACGGCGAGCGGGATGAAGATCAGCAGCATCGTGGCGAGGATCGCCCAGCCCTGGCGCTTGTCACCCACCATGCGGCCAAAGGTCAGGCATAGGCCACCGGGGATCAGGAAGATCACCAGCATCTCGATGAAGTTGGAAAGCCCCGTAGGGTTCTCGAACGGGTGGGCCGAATTGGCGTTGAAGAAACCGCCGCCATTGGTGCCCAGCTGCTTGATCGCCACCTGCGATGCCGCCGGTCCCATCGGCAGTACCTGGCTGCCCGTATCGACATAAGCATGGAAATTCTGCACCACGCCCTGCGATACCAGCACCAGCGCCATCACCAGCGACAGCGGCAGCAGCACATAAAGCGTGCAACGGGTCAGATCCACCCAGAAATTACCGATGCCCGATGCACCGCGGCGTGCGAAGCCACGCACCACCGCCACCAGCACGGCGATGCCCGTGGCGGCAGACATGAAGTTCTGCACGGCCAGCCCGAGCATCTGCGTCAGGTAGCTCATGGTGGATTCACCGGCATAGGCCTGCCAGTTGGTATTGGTTGCAAAGCTCACCGCAGTGTTCATCGCCGAATCGGCCGACGGTGCCGCGAAATGCTGCGGGTTCAGCGGCAGCACGCCCTGCAACCGCTGCAAGGCATAAAGCAGCAGCACCCCGGCCATGTTGAAGAACAACATGGCCAGCGCGTAACGCTTCCAGCTCATGTCCTCGGCCGGGTCAATGCCGCTGGCGCCGTAGAACACGCGCTCGAAGCGGTTCTCGCCACGGCGGTTGTCGTCGAAAACAAAGGCCATGTAACGGCCCATGGGCGCCACCAGCACCAGCAACACGGCCAGGAACACGGCGACCTGCATCAGTGCATTGGCAGTCATTCGAACCACTCCGGCCGTAGCAGGGCCACCACGAGGTACACGCACAGAAAGAGCGCGACCAGGGCCGCGATCACGTAAACGAGGGTCATGGGGAAAGTCCCGTCAGGAAGAACGCCGCATCAGGCGTTCGCAAACCAGCAAGAAGCCGATCGTTGCGGCGAAAAGCACGATGGGTATGGCGATATAGAGGATGTCCATGCCGCGTATTTTCCCCGCTGCGTCGTAAGTTCGGTGCAACAGGCGGCGATGGCGGCATAAAAATGTCGTAAAAAGAAGCGCTCAGGCGCCCCGATCGCCCTCGACCAGGGGAACTTTCTCGCGCGCGATTATCCAGCTGCGATCGCGCGTCCCGCGCGGCTCACGCCTTGAGCCTTTCCACGGCAAGTCGATAGCGATCGGCGATGCGCGATTGGTCGATGTGCTGCCCATCGCGGACAACCCATTGCCCCGCCGCCATCACATCGCGCACAAGGGGCACGTTGCCGGAAAAGATGAAGCTGTCCATCACGTCGGCCGCATCGCGCGCCGCCAGCACCGGCGCCAAGTCATCCAGGACGACGAGGTCGGCCCGCGCGCCAGTGGCGATCGCGCCTATAGCCGTTCCCGAGGCGGCGGCGCCGCCGGCCAATGACCGTGCGAACAACGACTCGCCCACGCTCTGTCCGGCGTGGCGGGCAGCGACGTTGCGCTGCCGGGCCACCAGCCGTTGGCCGTATTCCAGCCAACGCAGTTCCTCCACCGGCGAAACGGAAATGTGCGAATCCGATCCGATACCCAGCACGCCGCCCTGGTCGATGAAAGATGCCAGGGGAAAAACACCATCACCGAGGTTGGCCTCGGTCGTCGGGCACAGGCCGGCCACCGCGCCCGATTGCGCCAGGCCTCGCGTTTCGCCGGCATCAAGGTGCGTAGCGTGCACCAGGCACCACCGCGCATCCACCTGGACGTTGTCCAGCAGCCACTGCACCGGGCGGCAGCCGCGCTCCGAGAGGCATTCTTCCACCTCCGGCATTTGCTCGGCGATGTGGATGTGCACGGGCATGTCCCGCGGAATGGCGCCCAGCACCGCATGGATAGCGTCCGGCCGCACGGCGCGTAGCGAGTGCAGGGCCACGCCCGTCGTCTTGTGCATGCCATCGCCATCGCGCAGCGATTGCACGAGTCGCAGGTACGCCTCCACCGTGTGACCGAAGCGCCGTTGGCGCTCGCCCAGCGGCCGGCCATCGAAACCCCCGGTCATGTACAGCACGGGCAGGATGGTCAGGCCGATGCCTGCCTCCTCCGCCGCCTCCACCACCGCTTGCGACATCGCCGCGGCATCGGGCCATGGCGAACCATCGGGTTGGTGGTGCAGGTAATGGAACTCGCACACGTGCGTATAGCCGGCCTTGAGCATTTCCACGTACAACTGCGCGGCGATGGCCTTGAGGTCGTCCGGCCCGACGCGCTGGGCAAAACCGTACATCGTCTCGCGCCAGGTCCAGAAGCTGTCGTCGCCGGGCCCACGGCGCTCGGCCATGCCCGCCATGGCGCGTTGGAAGGCGTGCGAATGCAGGTTGGGCATGCCGGGCAGCACGTACTTGCCCAGCCGGATCGATGGCTCGCCTGCGATGGCCTGGCCATCGATCGCCAGGCGCCCATCGCGCACGCCAAGCGCCATGTCCTGGTTCCAGCGATTGCCCTGCCAGGCGTGGTCGGCACGATACATTGATGTCGACATGGTGCTCCATGGTGGCTCGCGCGGCCCGCGCCACGCCCAGGCCGCCATGGTACGCAATGCGCCGCCGCTTGGCTTGGAGAAGTGGAGCTTGCCGCTGGAAACGCGCCGTAACAGGATTCCTTCACGACCGGATCGGCACCATGGTGGCCCATGCGCGGGCGCAGCGTGGCCTACGTGCGCCGCCCTCACTTCCACGCAGGCAGCCCCATGACCGACCACGCCGCCACCGGCACGCGCCCGACCGACGGACCGCAACTGCAGCTTCGCGAGGCCCGTCCTGCGGACGTGCCCCAGTTGGTGGCCCTCACCGCGCGGGTCTACTCCGCCGAATGGGGTCATTCCGCAGCGATGCTGCAGGCCCAGCAATCGCATTTTCCCGAGGGCCAGTTCGTCGTGGAATACGAGGGCACCATCGTCGGCTACTGCGCTACTTTCCGCATTGCCGAAGCGGTGGCGCTGGCACCCCATACCTGGATGCAGGTCACCGGCGGCGGATTCGCCTCGCGCCACGATCCGAAGGGCAACTGGCTCTACGGCATGGAAGTGGTGGTGCATCCGGATTTCCGCGGCATGCGCATCGGCCAGCGCCTCTACCAGGCTCGCAAACGCCTTTGCATGGAGTTGAAGCTCCGCGGCATCGTTTTCGGCGGCCGCATCCCCGGCCTTGCACGCAACCTGCAGCGCTACGGAACGGCCGAGAAATACGTCCAGGCCGTGATGGACGGCGCACGCCGCGACCAGACCTTGAGCTTCCAGCTTCGCAACGGCTTCGAGCTGGTTGGCCTGCTGCGCGAATACGTGCCGTCCGACCATGAATCGCTCGGCTATGCCGCTCACCTGGTCTGGCGCAACCCGAGCCTGCATGACCATCCGGACATCCCCACCGTATCGCAACCGCGGGCGCTCCCGGACAGCGTGCGCGTGGCCTCGGTCCAGTACATGCAGCGGCGTATTTCCTCGTTCGATGAATTTGCCAGGCAGGTGGAATATTTCGTCGACATCGCCGCCGACTACGACGCCGACTTCGTCACCTTCCCCGAGCTCATCACGCTGCAGCTTCTTTCCATCGAGAATGCGGAGCTTTCCCCGGTGGACTCCATCCGCCGGCTTTCCGAATACACCCCGCAGGTGCGCGAGCTTTTCCAGCGGCTGGCGGTGAACTTCAACATCAACATCATCGGCGGCTCGCATCCCACGCGGATGCCCAACGGCGACATCCACAACGTCTGCTATGTATGCCTGCGCGACGGTTCCATCCACGAGCGGGAGAAGCTCCACCCCACGCCGAGCGAGCGCAACGTGTGGAACGTCACCGGCGGGGAGTCGGCTGCGATGATCAACACCGACTGCGGCCCGATCGGCGTGATGATCTGCTACGACTCGGAATTCCCCGAAGTGGCAAGGCACCTGACCGACCAGGGTGCGTTGATCCTGTTCGTGCCCTTCTGCACGGACGTGCGCGAAGGCTACCTGCGCGTGCGCTACTGCTCGCAGGCGCGTGCCATCGAAAACCAGTGCTACGTGGTGCTGTCGGGCAATGTAGGCAACCTGCCCGGCGTGAACAACTTCGACATCCAGTACGGGCAAAGCTGCATCCTCACCCCCAGCGACCTGCCCTTCGCCCGCGACGGCATCGCCGCGGACTCCACGCCAAACACCGAAACCGTGCTTTTCGCCGACCTTCGCCTCGAGAACCTGGCGCGTGCGCGCAACTCCGGCGCCGTGACCAACCTGAAGGACCGGCGTTTCGACCTTTATGAAGTGCGCTGGACGCGCAATACTGAGGCCACCTGAATCACTGAAGACGTATCTTGGCCGGGCGCCCGACGATAAGGATGGGCCCACGATGGAAAGCGCCTTGAAGAACACGCCATGACACAGCGCTGGGACACATTGCTGGTAAACGCCCGCCTGGCAACCTTTGCCGGGAACGAGCCCTACGGCCTGGTCGAACACGGCGCGCTGGCGTGGGCGGGCGGGCGAATAGCATTTTGCGGCCCAGTGGGCGACCTGCCCGGCAGGCCCATGGAACTGGCCGAACACGTGCTCGACCTCGACGGCGGCCTGGTGACACCCGGCCTGGTCGATTGCCATACCCACCTGGTTTTCGGTGGCAATCGCGCCCACGAATTCGACCTCCGGCTCAAAGGCGCAAGCTACGAAACCATCTCCCGCGCCGGGGGCGGCATCGTTTCCACCGTGCGGGCCACGCGCGAGGCAACCGAGGCCAGGTTGTTTGCCCAAAGCGCCCCGCGTGCCCGCGCCCTGATCGCCGACGGCGTAACCACGGTGGAGATCAAGTCCGGCTACGGCCTGGAGTTGCAGGCCGAGCGGCGCATGCTGCGCGTGGCGCGCGAACTGGGTGTACAGCTGGGCGTTTGCGTGCGCACCACTTTCCTTGGCCTTCACGCCCTGCCCGCCGAACACCAGAACGACCGCTCAGGTTACGTCGACAAGGTCTGCGACGAAATGCTGCCGCTGCTGGCTGCCGAGGGCCTGGTCGATGCGGTGGACGCCTTCTGCGAAGGGATCGGTTTCGACCGCGAGGAAACGCGCCGGGTATTCGAACGCGCGCACGCGCTCGGCTTGCCCGTAAAGCTTCACGCCGAACAGCTTTCCGACATGGATGGCGCGGCATTGGTGGCCGAGTTCGGCGGCCTGTCGGCAGATCACCTGGAGCACTTGTCTGAATCGGGCGTGCGTGCCATGGCCGGCGCCGGGACGGTGGCCGTGTTGTTGCCAGGTGCCTTCTACGCGCTACGCGAAACGAAGTTTCCGCCACTGGACGCACTGCGCGAACATCGCGTACCCATCGCGATCGCGACCGACTGCAACCCCGGCACCTCGCCGCTGCTGTCGCTGCGGATGGCGGCGGGAATGGCCTGCACGCTGTTCCGCATGACACCCGAAGAAGCCCTGGCCGGCATCACCGTGCATGCCGCCCGTGCCCTGGGCTTAAGTGACCGGGGCACGCTGGAGCCTGGCAAGCGCGCGGACATCGCGGTGTGGAACGTGCACGATCCGGCCGAGCTTTGCTACTGGATCGGCGGCCCGCTATTGCGGCAAAGCCACGTGGCCGGTCGTCGGCTGGCCTGATCCCCCGGCACGGCGTACCTGACTTCCAGCACTGCGTGCGGCCTGCGCGTCACGTTAGCTTGGAGTACTTGACAACACCTAGGGCTGTCGATGATCAGGCCATCAATGAAAAGGCGCTGCTCCGTGACCGTCGGTCTGGCTCTCCTGATCGCGGCAGGCATCGGCCACGCGGCAACGAATTCCCCCGGCGATGCCTCCGCCTTCGCCCC
>NZ_DATHFX010000412.1:0-2005 GCF_035317885.1 Pinirhizobacter sp. | reverse complement strand
CGCCCGCCTTCTTGCGCGCGCGGCCCCGGTGCTTCTTAAGGTTCGCGTGGGAATCGCCGATCATCGCCTGCATCGCGTTGCGCGCTACTTCTGGCTGCTTGCGGGCAATCGCCTCCAGCACCTGCTGGTGGTGCGGCAACGAATACTTGAAGTTGTTGGCGTTTCGCGCGGAAAGCACGAAGAACATGCCTAGCGCGGTTTCGATCACCGAAAACAGCGACATCAGCAGTTCATTGCCGGTAGCGTGCAGCACCGCTTCGTGGAAGATGAGATCGGCCTTGGCCCATTCGTCGAGCGTGGTGGAGGCATCCATCAGCGCGAAGCCCGCCTCGATCGCCGCCAGTTGCGCGTCGGTACGATGGCGTGCGGCCGCCGCGGCGGCGGCGGGCTCGACGATTTCGCGCATTTCCACCAGCTTGTCGACGAAGTTGTCGGTGGGCATCGATGCACAACGCCAGGCCAGCACGTCGGCATCGAGCTGGTTCCAGTAGCGCTCTTGCAGCACACGTGCGCCCACGCCCGCACGCGATTCGATCAGGCCCTTGGCCGACAGCACCTTCAAGGCTTCCCGCAACGCGGTGCGGCTGACCTGCAGGCTGGTGGCGAGGGTTTCCTCACGCGGCAATACTTCGCCCGGGCGCACGCGCCCGGAGACGATGCGCTGCCCCAGTTCGTGCATCACGTGTCCATACAGCGTACGGACCGCGTTGGGCTTCCTCATGGTTTCCCCTGCAGGCAAGGCAAGCGAAGAATGTCGCGTGCCGATTGTCATACAAACTGACTATAGGCAGCGCAAGGCGTCCTGCCAAGCGATTTCAATGTGCGTTTGCATGATCGAAGTCTCGCAAGGCCATCATGTGTCACGCGGCGAAGCGGCACCAGGATTGCCTACAGGCCATAGTCAGCGCTCTCGCGTCTTTTGATGCGATGCATCATTAAAAAATCTTTACCATTCGTCATGTTGCCAGATAGTCATACAATATGTTTGACTGATCTTCTCTTCACTGGGGTCAGGGCTCAAACACATGAAGCGATCCGGCTGGTCGTACCCGTCGTGGTGCCTTGTCGCCCTCGTGCTTGCGGGCCAGGCTACCGCGACGGAGGCGACGCGTGAGTCGTTCGGCAGCATGGCCGATGGCAGCAAGGTGGAAGCGGTGGTGCTGCGCAACAGCCATGGCATGACGGCCCGCGTGATCTCGCTCGGTGCCAGCCTGCAGTCGCTCACCGCCCCCGACGCCGCCGGCAAACAAGCCAATATCGTGCTGGGCTACGCCACGCTCGAGGGCTACCAGAAGGCCCCTCAATACTTCGGCGCCACCGTCGGCCGCTACGCCAACCGCATAGCCCGGGGCAAGTTCACCCTGGATGGCCATGAGTATTCGGTGCCGGTGAACGACAAGGTCAATTCCCTGCACGGCGGCACGAAGGGCTTCGACAAGCTGATCTGGACCGTGGCCGACGTCAGGCACGACGCGAAGGCGGCCAGCGTCACCCTGAAGGTGACCAGCCCCGACGGCGACATGGGTTACCCCGGCAAGCTCGACGTCACCGCGACCTACACCCTGGACGAGGACAACCGCCTCTCCATCGACTACCGCGCGGTTACCGACAAGACGACCATCGTCAACCTGAGCAACCACACGTACTGGAACCTCTCAGGCGAGGGCTCCGGCAGCGTGATGCAGGACCTCCTCACCATTGCCGGCGATGCCTATCTTCCCGTGGATGCCGGATCCATCCCCACCGGGAAGATCACGCCCGTCGCTGGGACAGTGTTCGACTTCCGCACGCCCAAGGCGATCGGCCGCGACATCCGCGATGGCAGGGAGGAGCAGCTGATCAACGGCCGGGGTTACGACCACAACTGGGTGATCTCCCGCAGCGAAGCACGCGGCCGGAGGCGGGGTCCTGCATGCGGGCCACCACGCGCGGCGCGCGTGCTTCGCTGCGGGAGATCACCCAGTTGTGGTCGTAACCCCGGCCGTTGATCAGCTGCTCCTCCCTG
>NZ_DATHFX010000411.1:0-7049 GCF_035317885.1 Pinirhizobacter sp. | reverse complement strand
GGGCAACTTCGCCACCAACATCGAAGGAGGGGCGCACTACGGCTATACGCTGCTCTGGGTAGTGCTGATGGCCAACGTCATGGCCATGCTGTTCCAATCACTCTCGGCGCGCCTTGGCATCGTCACCGGCAAGAACCTGGCCGAACTTTGCCGCGCCCACTTTCCGGCTCCCCTGGTATGGGTGATGTGGGTGGTGAGCGAGCTGGCCGCCATGGCCACCGACCTTGCCGAATTCCTTGGCGGCGCGATCGGACTGTCGCTGCTGTTCCACATACCGTTGATGGCGGGCATGGTGGTGACGGGTGTGGCGACCTACGCGCTGCTTACGCTGGAGCAGCGTGGCTTTCGCCGGCTGGAGGTCGTCATTGGTAGCCTGGTGGGCGTGGTAGGCGTGTGCTACCTGATGGAAGTGTTCATCGCTCCGGTCGATTGGGCGGCAGCAGGCTTCGGCTTGGTAAACCCGAAGCTCCCCGATGGCGCCTCGCTCACCCTTGCCATGGCGATCATCGGCGCCACGGTGATGCCCCACGCACTGTTCCTGCATTCGGGACTTACAGCCCGCCATGTGCGTCCGCAGGACGGCATCGAGCGCCGCAAACGGATGAAGTATTCGGACATCGAAGTGGTCGTCGCGCTGGGCATGGCAGGACTGATCAACATCGCCATGGTGTTGATGGCGGCCGCGGCGTTCCATCCCGGCCATGCGGATGTGGCGAAGATCGAAACGGCTTATCGCACGCTGCTGCCGCTGCTTGGTGGCGCGGCGGCCACGGTATTCCTGGTGTCGCTGGTAGCTTCAGGAATATCCAGCTCCGTCGTGGGCACGCTGGCCGGCCAGTTGATCATGCAGGGCTTCGTCGATTTCCGCATTCCGGTCTGGGTACGTCGCCTGGTAACGATGCTGCCGGCTTTCGTGGTGGTGTGGATGGGTATCGATGCCACCCGCGCGCTGGTGATGAGCCAGGTGGTACTGAGCATGGCGTTGCCCTTTCCCATGCTGGCGTTGCTGTGGTTTTCCGCCCGCCGCGCGTTGGTCGAGCCTGCATGCGGCAAGGCCCTGCTGGCCGCGGCCATTCTCGCCGGCATCGTGGTGCTGGCGTTGAACGTCGCCTTGTTGCTCCACACGGCAAATGTACCGCTGCCAGGGCTGTCTTTAACATCGTAGCCGGACCCTTGCGGGCATGTATCCTATCGGATACACTCCTTGCATGAATACGGTCAATCTCTCCGACGAATTCAGGGCTTGGTTCGGCGGACTGAAGGACCTCACGGCAAGGGTGAAAATCCTTCGTCGGATTGAGCGTCTGGAGAGTGGCAATCCGGGAGACGTGAAGCACTTCGACGGCTTGTCGGAAATGCGGATCGACCACGGACCCGGCTACCGTGTTTATTACGCCAAGGAGGGCAAGGAGATCTACCTCGTGCTGGCAGGCGGAGCCAAATCCACGCAGAGAGCAGATATCACCAAGGCAAAGGCCATGTTGGCGGGTTGGAAGCGGTAGCCGTTAGCTCGCAATCCCCTAAGAATCTCAAAGAATCAGCAGTACCCAATGGAGTGCGCAATGACCACGAATTTCACCCGCTTTGACGCGGCGGAGTTCCTCGACTCCGAGGAAATGATTGCCGCATACCTCACCGAAGTGCTTGCAGAAAACGACCCCGCACAGGTCATCACAGCGCTCGGAACGATTGCCCGCGCGCGCGGCATGACGAAGATGGCCCAGGACACCGGGCTCGGCCGCGAAAGCCTTTACAAATCACTTCGACCAGGGGCGACGCCGGCTTTCGACACCATCTCGAAGATCGTCGCCGCCCTCGGCGTGAAGCTGACGGCAGAGCCAGTGCGCGTCGCAGCGAAAGCGGCCACGGGCAATGCGGTGCGGGCTAAACCTGCTCCTGTGAAGGCTGCACCCATCCGCCGCAAGGCAGCGGCAGCAAAGAGAACGTCCAACAAACCCAAGGCCACTCGAGTAGCAAAAAGCTAGGCAGCTGCCCCAGGCATACGTGACCCTTCTCAACCGTTAATAGGCTGCTTGGCGTCACGCCACCGCGGGCACCCGGCGGGCATGGTGGCGACCGAGCAGCACCAACGCCAACCCTGCAGCCGCGAACACCGCGCCCATCATCGACACCGCGACATAGCCCAAACCCGCGGAAATCACCGCGCCACCGGCGGCGGCGCCCAGCGCATTGCCCAGGTTGAATGCGCCGATGTTCACCGAGGACGCCAGGCCCGGCGCTTCATGCGCCGCCTGCATCACTCGCATCTGCACCGGCGGCACCACGGCGAACGCCGCGGCGCCCCAGAGCAGCATGGCGATGGCCGCACCGACATGGCTGCCGGCAAGCACCGGCAGCGCCACCATCACCAATGCCAGCGCGACCAGGAAGGCGATCAGGCTACCGTCGAGGGAACGATCGGCGAGCTTGCCGCCGATGGCATTGCCGATGGTGAAGCCGATGCCGATCACCACCAGCATCGCGGTAATGAAACCGGCGCTGGCGTGGGTGATGTTGGTCAGTACCGGGGCAATGTAGGTGTAGACGCTGAACATCGCCGCCGAACCCAACACCGTGGTGCCCAGCGCCCCGAGCACGGCCGGGCGCGCCAGTACCTTCAGCTCGCGCCGCACGTCGGGCATCTTGCCGGCCTCGCCCTTGGGCAAGGCCAGGGCCAGCGACGCCATGGCCAGCACGCCCAGGCCGGCGGTAGCGGCAAAGGCCATGCGCCAGCCGATCGCGTGGCCTAGCCATGCCGCCGCGGGTACGCCGCCGACGTTGGCGATGGTCAGGCCCATGAACATGGTGGCCACGGCACTGGCGCGCTTCTCGCGCGGTACGACGCTTGCCGCCACCACCGAACCCAAGCCGAAGAAGGCGCCGTGGTTCAGGCTGGTGACCAGGCGCGACGCCAACAGCCAGCCGTAACCGGGCGCCAGCGCGGACAGCAAGTTGCCCACCGTGAAGATACCCATCAGCGCGATCAATGCCGTGCGCGCCCGCACCCGGCCCAGGGCCAGCGTCATCAGCGGTGCACCGATCATCACGCCAACGGCGTAGGCACTGACCAGCATGCCGGCCGTGGGAATGGACACGTGCACGCCATCGGCGATCACCGGCAAAAGGCCCATCGGGGCGAACTCGGTGGTGCCAATGCCGAACGCGCCGACGGCCAGCGCCAGCAGGGGCCAGTTGGTCTTCATGGGGTTTCCGCAAATGAATAGGGATGCTGCAGTGCAAGATGGACCATGCAGCGCGCCTTGACAATCCGCCCATCGTTCCCATCACTAGTGAATCCAATTCACAGGTGCGCCATGGACAATCGGACTGGGGAAATGCTGGTGTTCGTACGCGTGGCGGAAACGGGGAGCTTCTCCGAGGCCGCGCGCAAGCTGCGGATGACGCCATCGACGGTGAGCAAACTGGTGTCACGCATCGAGGAACGCCTCGGCGTGCGCCTGGTGGAGCGTTCCACGCGCGCCCTCGCACTTACCGCCGAGGGCGTGGCGTATTTCGAGCGCAGCCAGGCGCTGCTTGCGGAACTCGACGACATCGAGAGCAGCCTGGGCCAGCATCATGGCCAGCCGCAGGGCACGGTGACCGTCAATGCATCGGTCGCCTTCGGCACGATGGCACTGGAGCCGATCCTGCCGGACTTCTGGGCTGAATACCCCGGCATCGTGGTCGACCTTTCCCTTTCCGACACCATCGTCGACCTTTACCTCGATCGCACCGACGTCGCCTTCCGCGTGGGCAAATTGCAGGATTCGAACCTGCATGCCCGGCGCCTGGGACACGCGCGCCGCATGATCGTGGGCTCGCCCGATTACCTCACTCGCCACGGCACGCCGCGCATCGTGCAGGACCTGGACGGACACAACTGCCTTGGCTTCAACTTCCGTCGCGCGGCGCCGATCTGGCCGATGAAGGATGGCGGACGCGTGGTTTCTCGCACCCTGGGCGGCTCGTTGCTGGCCAACAATGGCGAGACCGTCCGCCGCATGGCGCTGGCCGGCGTGGGCCTGGCGCGGCTGGGTTCGTTCAATGTCACCGACGATGTCGCGGCCGGCCGGCTGGTCGAAGTGCTTCAGGCATCAGGCGTCGACGATCGCGAGGACATCAACGCCGTGTACCTCGGGGGCACGCGCATGGCGCCGCGCGTGGTGGCCTTCCTTGATTTCGTGGTACCCCGTCTGCAGGCGTTCCTCAAGACACGCGCCTGAGCGGAAAGGAGGCTTGGGGCGCACGCATCGGCGTACCGCGCGCCACCGCTCGACCCGCCAAACGCCCGACCCGGCCATCCGCCGACGGCTGGAAGTCCTAGGCCGGACGTAAGGCGCTGGCGGCCTGCATTCGGCGTATGATCCCGAGCTGGGGCGGTTTCGCGAAGCACGCGGGGCCATAGCATCAGTACTCTCTTTGCGGGGTCGTGGGGATGCCGGACATCATTGATTTTCTTGAGCGCATCGGGACCGAACCCGGCCTGCGCGATCATGGCGACGTTCTTGCGCACGCGCTCGAAGAAGCCGGTATCGAACCTGCGCAACGCGCGGCGGTTCTTGCCGGTGACGCCGAGACGCTGCGTTCGCAGCTGGGCTCGGGCGTCATGTTCGAGCTGCAGATGCCGGCGGAGGAGCAGCCCGACGATGAGCACGAGCCGGGTGAGGAAGACGAGGAAGACGATCGCCCCGGTGACGACGGCCGCACGCAATTGCGTACGCGGGATGTTCCGATGGCTTGTCTGCCTTAAAGCCATGAGCGCGGCACGCCTCAGGCGCCGCGCCTTCTGGTGCCCAGCGGTGCTGCTGGCGTGCCTGTTGTTCGCCGCCTGCGCGCTGGGCAAGGCCGGGGAGCCCGTGGACCCGGGCCCGCTGCTGGCCCACGCGGACAAGATCAAGACGATCGACCATCCGCGCTTCGTGCAGATCATCAACGATCTGGGTGCCCGGTCCGACAGCCTGCAACCGGCGCAACTGGGTTACCTGCGATTCCTTGAAGCCTGGCAGGTGGCCTACTCGGGCGACTACGACCTCGGCGGACGTCTGCTCACCCAGGTGATCGACAAGTCGGACGATCCCATACTTCGCTTTCGTGCCACTGCCACGCTGATCAATATCCTGGGCATCGGCCACCGTTACGACGATGCCTTCGCGCGCCTGGCGCAGCTCCTTGACCAACTTCCCAGCGTCAACGACGCCACCGCGCGCTTCCAGGGACTGGGCGAAGCGGCCCAGGTGCTGATTGCCGCGGGCCAGTACGACCAGGCCGCCAGCTACGCCGAGCAGATGATCGCCGACTACCCGAAGGGCGAGACCACCTGCAAGGGCACGTTCTTCAAGCTCCATGCGCTGTTCAAGAGCGGCCGGCTGCAGTCGCTCAGTCCCGACTTCACCGAAGGCGTAAACACCTGCGTGGGTGCCGGCGAAGTACTGGTGGCCAATACGCTGCGCGCGGATATCGCCGCCTTCGACATCCAGCAGGGTGCCAGCCGCGAAGCCATCGCCCTGCTGCAGGCCAACTATGCCGACGTCCGCCGCGACCAGTACCCCAGCCTGATGTCGCAGTTCGATGCCTTGCTGGCCCAGGCCTACTGGGAAACCGGGGATTCCGAACACGCCCGCAAGTCCGCCATCTCGGCGATCAACATGTCGATCAAGAGCGAGTACACCGAGCCCTTGAGCATCGCCTACGACGTGCTGTACCGGATCGCCAAGGAAGAGGGCAACACGCGCGCGGCGCTGGACTACCACGAGCAGTTCATGGCCGCCGACAAGGGCCATTTGAACGACATCACCGCACGCACCCTGGCCTACCAGATGGTTCGCCAGCAGGTCGAAGACAAGAAAATACAGCTGTTCGACCTGAGCCGCCGGAACCAGATCCTGCAACTGCAACAGGAACTGGACCGGGAGGCCGTGAAGACCAGCCGTACGTACATCGTGCTGCTGTTGTTCCTGCTGGCATCGATCGGTTTCCTGCTCTACCGCCTGCGCCGCTCGCAGTTGCGCTTCATGCACCTGGCGCGACGCGATGGCCTTACCGGCATCTGCAACCGCCAGCACTTCGTCGAGGAGGCCACCCAGGGCCTGCGTTACTCGGCCAAGTCCTCGCGCAGCGCGTGCCTGATCCTGATCGACCTGGACCACTTCAAGACCATCAACGATACCCATGGCCACGCGGTGGGCGACCACGTGTTGAAGCGCACGGTCGCCGTGTGCCAGCGCTACCTGCGCTCACGGGACGTGTTCGGCCGGCTGGGCGGCGAGGAATTCGGCATCCTGTTCCCCGAGTGCGGCGCCGAGCAAGCCCTGGCCCGGGCCGAGGAGATCCGCCAGGCCATCGCCGAGGTACCGCTGGACCGCGATGCCGGCCACGTAATGGTGACCGCGAGCCTGGGCGTGGCCTCGGCCGAACGCAGCGGCTACAACCTGCACCGGCTGATGGTGGACGCCGACGATGCGCTCTACCGGGCCAAGCGCGAGGGCCGCAACCGGGTGGCCACGGCCTCCTCGGCGGCTTCCGGAAGGGCCCCGGGCGACGTTGAGATTTCCTACGCGGGCGAACTGGGCTAGCCTTCGTACTGGAATTCCCCTCCCCAGGAATCGAACCATGTCACGTCGATTGCTTACCTGCCTTGCCCTCAGCCTGGGGCTTGCGCTCGCCATTCCCGTTGCCTTTGCCGCCCAGCCGGAACCGAACACGCTTTCCGACCAGGAAAAAGCCGACGGATTCAAGCTGCTGTTCGACGGCAAATCGCTCAAGGGCTGGCATTCGTACCTGCAGAAAGGCACCGGCAAGGACTGGAAAGTCTCCGACGGCGCCATCGTGCTGGAGAAACACGTCAAGGACGCTTCGGCCGACTTCGCCGACCTCGTCACCGATGGCGAATACGACAACTTCCACCTGAAGCTCGAATGGCGGATGACGCCCTGCGCCGACTCAGGCGTGATGTTCTACGTGCACGAATCGCCCGAATACCACTACACCTGGGCCACGGGCCCGGAGATGCAGATCGCCGACCTCACCTGCACCCGCCCGGACAGCACCAC
>NZ_DATHFX010000410.1:0-2363 GCF_035317885.1 Pinirhizobacter sp. | reverse complement strand
AGAATGTGCCCGGGGGATCCTTCGCGTGTGCGGCGGCGTTGGCGTTGGCCGACGTCGAGGCACTGGCCGGCGCCGTGGCGGCGGACGCGGGGATGTCCGAAGGCGGCAGCTTGAGGTTCAACGGCTTGTCCGTGGACTGTGCGGCGGCTGCCGTGGACAGGCAGAAGGCGAATGCGGCGAGGAACGGGGAAACTTTCATGGGAGGGCTCCGGGGATGCCGCTATTAACGCACCGACCGGCTGGGCGTGCACGTGTATACGTTGGACGGCGTTCAGGGCAGGGAGTTCCACGGGCATCCAGGGCCGGAAGCTGGCACGATGGCCCGCAAGATCCCACAGCCGGGATCCCTCGGAGTGCGCGATGGGCCGGACAGCGGGCAAAGTGGCAAGGGGTTTGGCGATTTCGTGCCTTGCCGTGGCGGCGTGGCCCACGGGGCCGGTATTTGCGCAAACGGCGACGCTTCCTTTCAGCGGTCCGGACCGACCCTATTACCGCTATGCCGGCGAACTCGAGCACGCGCTTGAACTATCCATGCAGGCCGCACCCGCGGCCGATGGCCGGGACGGTGCGGCCGCGGCCTATGTGCAGGGCGTGGCCGATGCGGTACAGGGATCCCTGGCCTGCCCGACACCCGCGCAGCGCTCGGGCGAGTTGATGCGCGTGGTCCAGGCCTACTTTGCCGCCAACCCCGGGCTGGGTGCACAGCCTGCGGCCGTCGTGGTGCGCGATGCGTTGCGCCGGGCCTATCCCTGCAAGGGGCGCTGACCTTAAGACCGTGGCGGCGTGCCCGCCGCGCTGCTATGGTCGGCGGCAATCTTTCAAGGGGGTAGCCGGGCATGGTCATGAACCGACGGGATTTCCTGCGTTCCTCCGTGGCTGGCAGCGCGCTTGCCGGGCTGGGCCTGCCAGCGGCCGCATTTGCCGCTACCCGGGCCGACCCGGACCACATCGACAACGCCGTGGTGCTTCGCGGGGACAATGTCCCGCACTACAACCGCGACACCGTGGCGCGCCTGGACAAGCTCCTGGCCGCGCGGCCCAGCCCGCCCGGAAGCGGGCACGAGGTCGCCACCGACAGCTACCTGCAGCACGGCGCGGTGGAGGAACTGGAGCAATACTTCGCCAAGTTCCTGGGCAAGGAAGATGCGGTCTTCATGCCCACGGGCACGCTGGCCAACCACGTTGCCATCCGCGTGCATTGCGGCGAGCACCGCCACGCACTGGTGCAGCGCGAAAGCCATGTCTACCGCGACGAAGCCGATACGGTCCCCACGCTTAGCGGCATCAACCTGGTGCCCCTGGCCGAAGGCAAGGCGTCGCCGACGATGGACGAGGTGAACAAGGCCATCGACGATGCCGAGCATGGCCCGTACCCCATCAAGGTAGGCGTGATATCGCTCGAATCACCGGTGCGCCGTGCCGACGGCGAGATGGTGCCGTATGAACTGGCGCAACAGATCTCCACCATGGCGCGCGCGAAGGGCATCGGCATGCACCTGGACGGCGCGCGGCTGCTGCTCAATGCCGGTGCCGACGGGTTTACGGTGGAAAAGTACTCGGCGCTCTTCGACACCGTGTATGTCTCGCTTTATAAATACCTGGGCGCCCCCTTCGGCGCGGTGCTGGCGGGAAGCAAGGCGCAGATGGCCCAGGCGCGGGAGATGCGCCATGTCTTTGGCGGGCTGATCTATCACGGATGGATGCCAGCACTGCTGGCGCTGGACACCGTGCAGGGGTTTCCCGAGCGCTTCGCGAAGGTCCGGCAGGCAGGCGACCGGCTTTTGGCGGCGCTTGGTTCCATCGACGGCTACACCGTTGCGCGTGTGCCCAACGGCACCAACATCCACTTCCTGGAGGTAGCACCCGCGCGCCAGGCCGGGCTTGCCGAGCGACTCAAAAAGCAGGACATCCTGGTTGGCGGGATGAAGGATGGCCGCCTGATGCTGACGTTCAACGAGACGCTCGTCCGTCGTAGCCCCGAAGCGATCGCACGGGCATTCGCGGGCTGATGCCATGACGCTCACCGATATCCTTCTTATCGTGCTGGTGGTCGGCGTGATTGGCGCCGTCATCAGGTTCTGGCCGAAGAAGATGCCGAAGGAGCGCGAGTTTCGTTGCAGGCGGTGCCGTGCTGTCACACCCCACAATTGCCGTACCATCGAGGCATGGCGAAGCGGGAAAACGGAGTTCTCCTGCGATGCCTGTCATCGCGCGTGGCATGTCGATCGGCGCCGGGGCGGCCGTATCAACCGGTGAGCCCTGCCGTTTTCGAAGGCAGCGCCAGCGCATCCTCCCAAGTTTTGATGCGCGCGGCATCGCGTTCGAGCTGCACCGTGGCGCGCGTGAGCTCGAATAGCGACGGG
>NZ_DATHFX010000409.1:0-5778 GCF_035317885.1 Pinirhizobacter sp. | reverse complement strand
CCGGAAGGGCGTGGCGGGGACTGGTATCCGAAGCTTTCGTACTAGTGATACACGGTTGCCTCGCGCTCAGTTCACCGCCACCACTGTCTCGCCGGAGGTTCCCTCGAGAGCCATGGTGGCGGCGTCCTCGGCCGTTTGCGCGCCAGTCAACAAGACGGTGATTGTGCGTATTTTTCCTTCGCGGTTGCGCACGGTGACGGTGAGCACCTGACGAGCGGGCGCTGCATGGTTAACGACAGCGGGGGCATAGCTAGCCAGACAAGCCGCGAACCCAACGTCTTCCACGTCGCAGAAAGCCGTATGTGTCGCGACCATGCCCTGGGCCGTGCAAGCTGTGGGATCCGTCAATGATTGTAGGGATGGCTCTCATAGTGGTCACATGCCGCCCTTGTCATAAGAGCGCCCGGACTGTTGAAGTCGGGCAAGTGCACGCTCCGCATGCATTTCGGCAGAACGAAATGCCTACCGTCAGGTCATCACTTTCTCGAGGACTCTGACGCCCGCATCATTGCACCACGCACTTCTGGCGGGGCCTGAATTTATAGGCCAAACCGGCAACTTTTCACGACCGATGACAGGAGTGGGACGCAAGTCTCAGCGCGGTTGGCTAGAAGTCACAGACAGGTAGCCAATCAAGGAGAGTGGTCAGGGGATGCATGCGGAAAGCTAACGCTCAAGTTGGGCGCTAGGCAATATTCTGCCGCCAGTCGTCATCGTCCCGGGCCGTCGACTTGCGCCGCGCCAAGGCCACCAGCAGTGCGCGTAGCGCCGCCGGCTTGGCTGGTTTGTGCAACAGCGGATAGCCGAGCGCACGGGCTCGCTGGAGTAGCTGCGGACTATTGTTCGCGGTGATAAGCGCCGCCGGCGGAAGATTTGGCAGGATCTTGCCGAAGCGTTCAAGTACATCCAGGCCGTCCGCGTGGTCATCAAGGTGGAAGTCGGCAAGGATCAGATCCACCGCCTCGCCACGCAGGATGGCCTCCGCCTCCGCTTCGTTTTCCGCAGTAAGGCAGGTGACGCCCCAACGACCCAGTAGTGCGCGCATGCCTTCAAGAATGGTGGCGTCGTTGTCCAGGCACAGCACGCGCAGCGGAAGTTGCTCGCCGCCGGGCAACGTCATCGGCCGCACCTGCTTCGGTGCCACGTACGCGGTGCGCGGCACCGTCACGCTGAAGCAGCTGCCTGTGCCAGCTTCGGAGTGGAGATCCAGCCGGTGCCCGAGGATGGTTGAAATACGCTCACAGATGGAAAGCCCCAGGCCCAGGCCTTTCTCGCCCCACGGTGAGGGACGGTCCAGTCGCTGGAACTCACCGAAGATCCTGGCCTGCTGGTCCAGGGCAATACCCGGGCCGGTGTCCCATACCTCGATGCGCACCTCATCGCCACTGCGTCGCGCGCCCATCAATACGCGCCCACGCCGCGTGTAGCGCAGGGCATTGGAAAGGAAGTTCTGCACGATCCGGCGAAGGAGCTGCGGGTCGCTGCGCACCGACAAGGTGGTAGGCACCACGTCGAAAGTGATGCCGCGCTGCTCGGCCACCACGGCAAATTGCGGTTTCAGGGAATTGAACAGGTCCGTGAGAGAGAACGCGCTAACGTCAGGCCGGTAGCTGCCGGCGTCAAGGCGCGAGACATCGAGCAGGGCATCGAGCAGATCTTCCGCGGCGCGGAAGGATGCATCGATGCGTTCGGCCAGCTGGGCGCTTTCCTCATCGAGCTTGGGATACTGCCGCAAGGCGGAGGTAAACAGCCTGGCCGCGTTCAGCGGCTGCAGAAGATCGTGGCTCGCCGCTGCCAGGAACCGCGTCTTCGAGGCATTGGCCGTTTCCGCATCAAGGCGTGCCTTGGCGGTGTCCGCCAGTGCCTCGGAGAGTTCCGCGGTGCGCAGATCCACGCGTTGTTCCAGGGTTTCGTTGGCCTCGATCAAGGCCAGCTCGGCGTGTTTGTACGCGGTGACATCGGTGTAGGTGGTGACATAACCACCGCCCGGAAGTGCGCGGCCGCGCATTTCGATCACCGTGCCATCGGGGCGGACACGCTGGAACAGATGTGGCGAGCCCGCCCGCATGTAGCCAATGCGCTTGGCGATGTGTTGCTCCACTTCACCCGCGCCGCATTCGCCGTGTTCTGCGTTCCAGCGGATCAGGTCACTCACCGGCAGCCCTACGTACACCATGCCTTCGGGGTAATCGAACAACTCCACGTAGCGCCGGTTCCAGGCCACCAGGCGCATCGTCGCGTCGACCACGCTGATGCCCTGCGACACGTTCTCGAGCGTGGTGGAAAGCAGCTCCCGGTTGAAGCGCAGTTCCTGCGAAGCTTCGTCCATCAGCGCCATGGCCTCGGCGATGTCCAGGCCCGTGCCCGACAGTGCGCTGATCAGGATGCGCCGGGCACTGGCCGCCCCGACCGCACCTGCCAGAAGGCGTTCGGTGAACTGGATCAGCGAGCGATCGGCCAACTGGCCCGGCTGCAGCTCCTTTCCGCGGCGAATGCCGTACTCGGCGAAGGCGCGTTCCGTGCTGCGTTCACCGACGATGCGGCCGGCGATGGCGAAGAGATCGCGCACGGCCACCCGGCCGCGCCAGTCGCCCGCACCGGTGGTTACCCCGGCCAGTGGATCGACGAACAACGCCGCATGCAGGCGCTCCTCGATGCCTGGCCGCACGCGCAGGGAGATGAACACCAGGGCGCCAACGTTCATCAGCAGCGACCAGAACGTGCCATGCGTGACCGGATCCCAACCGGTGAGGTGGAACAAGCCGGTGGGCCGCAGCCAGTCAATCTTCAACGGCCCTTCCTGCAACCATGCCTGTGGCAACCAGCCCGAGCGGATCATCGCCGGCATCAGCAAGGTATAAGCCCAGGTAGCGAAGCCGGCCAGCAGCCCCACGTACACACCCACCCGGCTCGCGCCGCGCCAGTACAGGCCCGAGACGATCGCCGGTGCGAACTGCGCCACGGCGGCGAAGGCAAGCAAGCCCGTGGCGGCGAGGTTCTCGTCACCGGCAAGCAGGCGGTAGTAGGCGTAGGCGCCGGCAGCGAGCAGCACGATGGCTACCCGCCGCACGCGAAGCACGATGTACGACAGGTCGCTGCGATGCTCAAGCCCCAGGCGATGGATACGCAGCAGCGCGGGCATCACCAGGTCGTTGCTGATCATCGTGGACAGAGCCACCGCTGCCACGATCACCATGCCGGTAGCGGCGGAGAAGCCGCCGACGAAAGCAAGCAACGCCATGCCTTCGTTGCCCAGGGCCAGTGGGAGATTGAGTACCCAGGCGTCGGCCGATCCATTGCGCACCGAAGGCAGGTGCATGCCGCCGGCGACGATCGGCAACACGGCAACGCTGATCAGCACCATATAGGCCGGGAACATCCACCGCGCCCGGCGCAGATCCTTGGGGTCTTCGCATTCCACCACGCCGATGTGGAACTGCCGCGGCAGGCAGAACATCGCGCAGAAGGCCAGGAGCGTCTGCGCGATGAAACCGGTGGGCAGGCCTTCCTTCAATTCGTTGACGGCCGGCGCGAAGCTGGCAACGAGGCCTGGACCATGCATCCAGGCGTACACGCCGATGGCGATGAACGCCACCAGCTTCACCAGCGATTCCACCGCCACCGCCAACATCATGCCGTGGTGATGTTCTGAGGCATCGATGCTGCGCGTACCGAACAGGATGGCGAAGATGGCCAGCAAGATGGCGCACCACATCGCGCTGTCACCGACCAGCGGGATCGCCGCGTTTGGATGGCCTGCGGTGAGCACATGGAAGGACATCGCCACGGCTTTGAACTGCAGGGCGATGTACGGGATGATCGCCACCACCGCGATGATCGCCACCAGAGCCGCCAGGCCGTGCGATTTGCCGAAGCGCGCAGCGATGAAGTCGGCGATCGAGGTGATGTTGCGCTCGCGCGACACCAGCACCAAGCGCTGCAGCAGGCCGAAACCCATCACAAGCAGCAACAGCGGGCCTAGATAAATCGGAAGGTACGCCAGGCCGTCGCGCGCCGCGGTGCCGACAGCGCCGTAGAAAGTCCATGACGAGCAATACACCGCCAGCGCCAGGCTGTAGACGATCGGCCGCAGGCGCGGTTGCCGCGGGTAGAGCGGACGGCGATCGCCGGCGTAGGCCACGGCGAACAGCAAGCCCACGTACACCAGCGCCAGCAACAGCAGGTAGCCGCCAGCAATCACGTCATGCCCCCGGGATTCATGCATCCATTCTAGGCATAAGTTGCCCTGTCCTTCGCCATGCCGGCGCGCGGACGTTACCATCGGTGGATGAGCGTGCCTTCCCGCCTGCCCCGGCTTAGCCCCGACGAGATCCACCTGTGGCCGATGCGCCTGGCCTCGAGCAACGAGACCGCCGGACACGCGGTGCTGCCCTGGCTTGCCGCCTACCTGGACGTATTGCCGGGCGATTTGCACCTGGGGCGCGGCCCGTTCGGCAAACCGGCACTCGAGGGCGCGCACGCCAGGCTGTCCTTCAGTTGGTCGCACACAGGCGACGTGGCCCTGCTTGGCGTGGCCTGGGAACTGCCGGAACTGGGCGTGGACATCGAGCGCGACCGCCCACGGCCGCGCCTGCTGGATATCGCCGGGCGTTATTTCGCCCCCGATGAGACCGCATGGCTGGCAGCGCAGCCGCAAGAAGACCGGCAGGCCGCCTTCCTGCGGCTGTGGACGGCCAAGGAGGCGGTATTGAAGGCCCACGGCCAGGGCCTCTCGTATGGCCTGCACCGGGTGGGCTTCACCTGGAACAACGGTCCGGCGGCGAACGGGTTCGAGGGCGAACTGGCGCCGGCTTCGCGCTGGAGCCTGGTGGAACCGGAGATCGGACCGGGCCTGCATGCGCACGTGGCCTGGTCCGATGCGCAACGCCCGCGCCGCGTGCTGCTGCCCGGTAGCGAGGAACCTTTCGCGCGCGCTTAGGTCTGATCCTTCGTTGCCAGTCGTGGAAGGGCGCCACATGGACGTGGCGCGTTATGCTCCGTAACAGTCACTGGCGCAGGCCGCGAGGCCTGCGCCTTTCTTGTCATGGATCTGCGATGACCTTCCTTAGCGTCAACCTCAACAAGATCGCCGTGCTGCGCAATTCCCGCGGCGGCAACGAACCGGACCTGGCCACGGCCGCACATACGTGCCTTGAGGCCGGTTGCGATGGCCTGACCGTGCATCCGCGCCCCGACCAGCGGCACATCCGCCCAAGCGACGTGCGCATGCTCGCCACCCTGCTGCGCGGCCGCGGCGAATACAACATCGAGGGCAACCCGTTTGCCCCGGCCCGCGGCGATTACCCGGGCCTGCTGGAACTGGCGCGTGAAACGCGGCCCGCCCAGGTCACCCTGGTGCCGGACGGCGACGGACAGATCACCTCCGACCACGGGTTCGACCTCACCAGGGATTGCGACATGCTCGCGCCCCTGGTGGCGCAGTTCCGCGAACTGGGCTGTCGAGTCAGCCTGTTCGTCGATGCCGGCGGCGAAGGCTTCGCTGAAGCTTCGCGCATCGGCGTGCAGCGCGTGGAGATCTACACCGGCCCCTACGCCGAGGCCTTCGCCGCCGGAAAGGTGAAGCAGGCCCTGGAGCTATGTTCGGAGACGGCGCGCCGCGCGCAGCAGGCTGGGCTCGCGGTGAATGCCGGGCACGACCTCAGCCTGGACAACGTCGGCACCTTCAAGACCGCGATCCCGGGTCTTGCCGAAGTGTCCATCGGCCATGCTCTGATCACCGAGTCGCTGTATTCGGGCATGGCCAACGTGGTGCGCCGC
>NZ_DATHFX010000408.1:0-12022 GCF_035317885.1 Pinirhizobacter sp. | reverse complement strand
TGGTACGCCCACTGCCCCACGGCGTCGCACTGACCCGGTAGCTCACCTGTTGCGCCGGTTGCACCGTCACGGTGTGCTTGCGCGCCAGGTACGTGCCGTCGGGCGCTTCCAGTTCGCTCCACATCCCGTGCAGGTGCATCGGGTGGTGCATCATGGTGTCGTTGACCAGGGTAAAGCGCACATGTTCGCCAAGCCGCAGGCGGATCGGCGGCGCCTTGGCATAGGGCACGCCATCGATCGACCACATGTAGCGCTCCATGTTGCCGGTGAGGCGCAGGGTCATTTCGCGCTCCACCCCCGGCGAGATCGGGCTGTCCACGCCGTGCAGGTCCGCGTAGGTCAACACGCGGCGGCCGTTGCCACGCAAGCCCACGCCAGGATCGTCCAGGTTGGTCCGGGGCATGGAAACTTTCATGTCCACGCCAGGGTTGCCGGTGCGCTGCATGGCGGCATGGTCCATGCCGTGCATGTCGTGCGCCCCGCCCATGCCGGGCATCGCTCCCATGGCACCCATCATGTCGGCCATGCCAAGCAGCGGGCGCACATCCATCGCCGGTACCGCGGCCACCATGCCCGGGGCCGGTGACAGCGTGCCGCGTGCATAACCGGAGCGGTCGATCGACTGGGCGAAGATCGTATAGGCGCGATCGGCATCAGGCTGGACGATCACATCGTATGTCTCGGCCGCACCGAAGCGGAACTCATCCACCGTCACCGGCTCGATGTCCTGGCCGTCGGCGGCTACCACGGTCATCGCCAGGCCCGGGATGCGCACGTCGAAGAAACTCATCGACGATCCGTTGATGAAACGCAGCCGGATCTTCTCTCCGGCGGAGAATGCGCACGTCCAGTTGCCCACGGGCGTGACGCCATTCATCAGGTAAGTGAAGGTAGCGCCGGAAACATCGGCAAGGTCGGTCCGGTCCATGCGCATGCGGTTCCACATCGAACGTTGCGCCAGTGCAGGACGCACGCCCTCCCCGCGCGCGTCGCGGATGAAATCACCGACCGTCTGCTTGCCGTAGTTGTAGGCATCGCCCTGTTTTTTCAGGGTGGCGTATATGTGCTCGGGATCTTCGTCCGTCCAGTCCGCCAGCAACACCACGTAGTCGCGGTCGGCCCGGTAGCGCTCGCCGGCCTTGGGCTCGATCACGATCGGCCCAAACAGCCCGGTCTGTTCCTGGAAGCGCGAATGGGCGTGGTACCAGTACGTGCCCGACTGGTTCACGGCAAATCGGTAGAGGTACGACTGTCCCGGGGCAATGCCATCGAAACTCAGGCCAGGCACGCCGTCCATATCGGCCGGCACGATAAGTCCATGCCAGTGCAGTGAAGTAGGCGCCGCCAGGTGGTTGCGCACGAGGATCGATACTTCCTGGCCCTCGCGCAGGCGCAGCAGCGGCGCAGGCACCTGGCCGTTGACCACCGTCGCCACACGGCGCCGACCCGTGAAATCGACGGGCAGCTCGCCCACGTCCAGCACCAGCTGCGAACCGGAGAGTTCACATCGCGCTGCCGCGGGCGCCCCGACCGCCAGTCGCCCACGCAGGTCCAGGCCCATCGCGATGCCTCCCAGGGCCAGGCCCTGGACGAATCGGCGACGACCGCCATGCGGCCCACCAGACCGCTTGTTTTTCTTGTTCACCAATGGGTACCTCCCACGCAACACCGGGCTAGCCACGAGGGGCAGCCATGCACCACCGTCGGCCCGCTCAGGCCGAAGGGGGGCGCAGCAGCGGTGTCTGCGGGAAGTCGCCGACGGAAGCCGGCGCTGCCATGGGCGGGTTCGCGCCCGCCATGCGCGGATGCGCCGGCAGCGACGACAAGGGGACACCGGCGACGGCGGCGCAGGCCACCGCGCAGGCGCAGGCGCACGCGCCGTGGCCATGGGCATGGCCGTCGGGCTGGGCATGATCCCCCCCGTGCGCCATCGCCATGCCGTGGTCCATGCCAGCGGCCGCGGCTGCGCACCCGCAGGGCATGGCATGCGCGCCAAATGCCATCACCAGCCAAGCAAACATGGCAAGCAGGAACAGACGGCGATGGCGGCGGCAAGGCATGCGTCCACGATAGCCCCTGGCCCGTCGGGCTACAATCGCCCGATGAATTATCGCCACGCCTTCCATGCCGGGAACTTCGCCGACCTCCTCAAGCACACCGTGCTGCTCGCCCTGCTCGACGCATTGAAGGCCAAGGACAAACCCTTCGCCTACATCGACACGCACGCCGGGTCCGGCCGTTACGACCTGAAGAGCATGCATGCGCAGAAGACGGGCGAAGCGGAACTGGGCATCGGCAAGCTTGCCGTGGCCAGCGGGTTGCCGCCGCTGCTATGGGACCTGCTGGGCCATGTGCGGGCGATCAACGACGGCGACACCATCCGGCATTACCCAGGCTCCCCGCTCCTGGCCCAGCGCGTGCTGCGCCCGAACGATACTGCCCAGTTTTGCGAACTGCACGCCGATGAAGCGGACGCTCTTCGCGAGGTGCTTGGCAACGACACGCGCATGCACGTGCACAAGCGCGACGGCTACGAGGCCATGGGCGGCCTGTTGCCACCGCCGGAAAAACGCGGCCTGGTGCTGATCGACCCTCCCTTCGAGCGTGCCGACGAATTCCGTACCGTCGAAACTGCCCTGCGCCTTGCGCTGCAGCGCTGGCCCACGGGCATGTACGCGGTGTGGTATCCGGTAAAGCTGCGCAGCACCGTACAGCCCTTCCTGCGCTGGGCCTCGCGCGCAGCCCGAAGGGTGCTTTGCGCCGAGATCATGCTTCACCCGGACAACACGCCGTTGCGCCTGAATGGCACCGGCGTGGTGGTGTTGAACGCGCCCTGGCAGCTGGACCAGGCCCTGTCCGAGTCGATCGACGTGCTCGCCCGTACCTTGGGGGGGCAAGGCCGCGTCACCTGGCTTGCCCAGGATAACGACGCCTGAATCACATGACGCCGGTTATCAACGGATAAGCCCGCTCGCCCTTACGATCGGGCAAAGGGCGCCGATTGCCGGAGCCCAGGCCCGAAGGACACCCGCCATGACTGCCCCTGCCATTCGCCTGCTTGCCCCGATGCTCGTGGTCGCCCTGGCCGCATGTGCCCCGGCGCCGATCTACAAGACCTCCGGCAATACCCTCAACGTGCCGCCCCAGCAGGTATCGTCCTCGCCGCAGCGCTACCTCAATTCCGATGTGGTGTGGGGCGGCCGCATCGTGAGCGTGAGCAACCTGGCCGACCACAGCGAAATCGAGATCCTGGCCTACCCGCTGGACAACTCCCAGCGGCCCAAGCCGAGCGACAACGGCAACGGACGCTTCATCGCGGTCATGCCCGGATACGTGGAACCGCTCAACTTCCCTTCTGGCAAGCTGGTCACGGTCAGCGGCCGCCTGGCCGGTACGCGCAATGATCGCGTCGGTGAAGCAGCGTATGTCTTTCCCGTGGTCACCACCAACGCCTCGCACGTCTGGACCGCCGAGGAACTTCGCAGCGGCAAGAGCAATTTCAGCTTCGGCGTGGGCGTGGGCGTGATCCGTTAGAATCGGCAGGTTCTTGCCACGGGGAATACTCTCGCATGTCCGGTGAAGCCAATTCGCTGAGGGCCATCCTGCTGGCCCTGGGGGCCAATTTCGCCATCTTCGTGGCCAAGCTGGTGGCGGCGATCTTCACCGGGTCCGGCGCCATGCTTGCCGAGGCGGTGCACTCATTGGCCGACTGCGGCAACCAGGGCCTGCTGCTCCTGGGCATGCGGCAGGCCGGGCGGCCGCCATCGAGCGAATACCCGCTGGGCTGGGGCCGCGCGCTGTATTTTTGGTCGTTCCTGGTAGCCATCCTGCTTTTCAGCGTGGGCGGGATGTTTTCCCTTTACGAGGGCATCCACAAGCTCACCCACCATGAACCGCTGAAGTGGCCGTGGCTGGCCGTAGGCGTACTGGTATTCGGCATCGTCGCCGAAAGCGTGTCGATGCACGGGTGCATGAAGGAAGTGAACAAGGCCCGTGGCGAACGCAGCATCTGGCGCTGGTTCCGCGAAACGCGCGCCAGCGAGCTGCTGGTGATCTTCGGCGAAGACCTGGCCGCGCTCATCGGCCTGGCGTTCGCCCTCGTTGCCGTGCTCCTGACCATGGCCACCGGTAACCTGCTGTTCGATGCTGTCGGCACGATCGCCATCGGGGTGCTGCTGATCGCAGTGGCGGTGGCGGTGGCCGTCGAAGTGAAGGCGCTGCTGATCGGGCAGGGCGTGGAACCGCAACGCCGCGATGAGATGCTCACCTTCCTCAATGCACGCCCGGAAATCGCCCAGGTGTACAACCTGCTCACCTTGCAGATGGGTAATGACGTGATGGTGGCGGTGAAGGCGAGGATGAATCCCACGCCCACCAACCGCGAACTGGTGGAGGCCATCAACCTGGTCGAGATCGACTTCAAGCGGGCATTTCGCGATATCCGCTGGAGTTTCTTCGAGCCAGACATCGCCGACTGACGGCCAGCTACACCCGGTGGCGGTAGAATGGACGGTCCTGCCCTGCCAGCCGTCGCCTCTCCTTCAATGCCGTCCGCCTTCAAACGCCCGCCCCTGCCTGCCACCGTGAAACAACGCCGCTACTGGGCGACACCCGCGGGTTCGTCCTGGGCACTGAACGTGGCCGAGGCTGCCCGCGACCACCAGGGCCTGCTGGTGGTGGTTACCCGGGACACACAACGGGCACACGCCCTCGACGACGAACTGAAGATTTTTGCAGGCAGTTTGCCGGTGTTGCACTTCCCTGATTGGGAAACCCTCCCCTACGACGTCTTCAGCCCGCATCCGGAGATCGTTTCCCAGCGCATCGCCACGCTGTACCAGCTGCCCTCGGTGCAGCGCGGGGTGCTGGTGGTGCCGGTGGGTACGCTGATGCAGCGACTGGCGCCGCGCTCGCATGTCACGGGATCCGGCCTGGTGCTTGGCAAGGGGCAGAAACTCGACCTGCAGGTGGAGCAGCGCCGCCTGGAGGCTGCGGGCTATCGCAACGTGCCGCAGGTAGCGGAGCCTGGCGATTTCGCGGTACGCGGCGCCCTGATCGACATCTTCGCCATGGGCGCGGTCGAGCCTTATCGCGTGGAGCTGTTCGACGACGAGATCGATTCCATCCGCAGTTTCGACCCGGAAACGCAGCGCTCCCAGCACCAGGTGGAGAGCGTCGAACTGCTGCCCGGCCGTGAGTTCCCGCTCACCGATGAGGCGGCGAAGCATTTTCGCAACGCGTTGCGCGAGCGGTTTCCGATCGACGTTCGCCGTTGCCCGCTGTACCAGGACATGAAGGAAGGTGTCACGCCGGGCGGCATCGAATACTACCTGCCGCTGTTCTTCCCGAAAACCGAAACCCTCTTCGACTACCTCGCCGACGACGCGCTCTTCGTCCTTGGCGAGGGCGTGCTCGACGCCGCCGATGCCTTCTGGACCCAGACCACCGAGCGTTACGACCAGCGCGCCCACGACATCGAGCGACCGGTGCTGCCGCCGGATGAAATCTACCTGCCGCCCGAGCGCCTGCGCGAGCGCCTGAACACCCGCGTGCGGGTGGACGTGGTGCCGGCCACGCACGAGCATGCGGTTTCGCTCGGTACCCAGCCTGCGCCGGACCTTCCGCTCAACCGCAAGGGAGAGGAACCAGGCACGGCCCTGCGCCATTTCCTGGCGTCCTACCGTGGCCGGGTGTTGATCGCGGCGGATTCGGCCGGGCGGCGCGAGGCGCTGAACGAGCAGCTCGCCGCGGCCAGCCTGCGGCCGGTGGCACTGGAGGACTGGCGCGCGTTCCTGGACGGGGACGACGCACTGGCGATCACCGTGGCTTCGCTTGAACAGGGCTTTGCCCTGGATACGCCGCGCATCACCGTGCTTACCGAGCGCGAGCTCTTCGGCGAGCGTGTGCGCACCGACCGGAAGAAGCGCCGCGGCGCCGCGCGCGATCCGGAAAGCATCATCCGCGACCTCACCGAGCTTTCCATCGGTTCGCCCATCGTGCATATCGACCACGGCGTGGGCCGCTACCAGGGCCTGGTGTCGCTGGATGTCGGCGACATGCCGGGCGAATTCCTCACCATCGAATACGCCAAGGGCGACAAGCTCTACGTGCCCGTGGCCCAGTTGGGACTGGTCAGCCGCTACACAGGCACCGCGCCGGAACTGGCGCCGCTGCATTCGCTCGGTGGCGATGCCTGGGAGAAAGCCCGCAAGCGCGCGGCCGAGAAGGTCCGCGACGTCGCAGCGGAACTGCTGGCCATCTATGCCCAGCGCGAGGCCCGCCAGGGCGAGTCGCTCGCCGTCGACCGCCAGCTGGTGGACGAGTTCGCCGCCACCTTCCCCTTCGAGGAAACCGCCGACCAGCAACAGGCGATCGACAGTGTCATCGACGACCTGGCCGCGCCCCGGGCCATGGACCGCGTGGTTTGCGGCGATGTCGGCTTCGGCAAGACCGAAGTGGCGCTGCGCGCGGCGTTCGCCGCCGCCACCGCGGGCAAGCAGGTGGCCGTGCTGGTACCCACCACCCTGCTCGCGCAGCAGCACTACCGCAATTTCGCCGACCGCTTCGCCGACTGGCCGGTGCGGGTAGACGTGCTCTCGCGCTTCAAGTCGAAGAAAGACGTGGACGTGGCGCTCGCGCGCCTTGCCGATGGCGGCATCGACGTCATCATCGGTACGCACAAGCTGCTGCAGTCGGATGTCCGCTTCAAGAACCTTGGGCTCGTGATCGTCGACGAGGAACAACGCTTCGGTGTGCGCCAGAAGGAACAGCTCAAGAAGCTCCGCGCGGAGGTGGACCTGCTCACGCTCACTGCCACACCCATCCCGCGCACGCTGAACATGGCCATGAGCGGCCTTCGCGACCTGTCCATCATCGCCACCCCGCCTGCCCACCGCACGGCGGTGCGCACGCTGATCAGCAGCTGGCAACCGGCATTGATCCGCGAGGCGTTGCAACGCGAGATGGCCCGCGGCGGCCAGGTTTACTTCCTGCACAACGAGGTAAGCAGCATCGACCGCACCGCGCGTGAACTGGGCGAACTGGTGCCCGAGGCGCGCATCCGCATCGCCCACGGCCAGATGCCCGAGCGCGAACTCGAACAGGTCATGGCCGACTTCCACCGCCAGCGGTTCAACGTGCTGGTGTGCACTACGATCATCGAGTCGGGCATCGACATTCCCAGCGCCAACACCATCGTGGTCAACCGCGCCGATCGCTTCGGCCTGGCGCAGCTGCACCAGTTGCGTGGACGCGTGGGAAGGTCGCACCACCGCGCCTATGCCTACCTGATCGTCCCCGACCGCAAGGCCATGACGGGCGATGCGGAGAAGCGCCTGGAGGCGCTTGCCTCGCTCGAGGAATTGGGCGCCGGGTTCACCCTGGCCACGCACGACCTGGAAATCCGCGGCGCCGGCGAGATGCTGGGCGAGGAACAATCCGGGCAGATCCAGGAAATCGGCTTCGGCCTGTATACCGAACTCCTCGACCGCGCC
This sequence comes from Pinirhizobacter sp., assembly GCF_035317885.1. GTDB lineage: Bacteria > Pseudomonadota > Gammaproteobacteria > Xanthomonadales > Rhodanobacteraceae > Pinirhizobacter. The sequence continues at coordinate 4,529 of NZ_DATHFX010000408.1, read as the reverse complement.
GTGCGGGCGCTGAAGTCGGGCAAGGTGCCCGACTTCGACCTGGCAAGCGAACACGAAACGGAAGTGGAACTGCACCTGCCGGCGCTGATCCCCGACGATTACCTGCCCGACGTGCACCAGCGGCTGACCTTGTACAAGCGCATCGCAAGCGCGCGCAACGAAGATGAATTGCGCGAACTGCAGGTGGAGATGATCGACCGTTTCGGCCTGCTTACCGACCCGACCAAACAGCTGTTCTCGCTGGCGACGCTGAAGCTGATGGCCACGCCCCTGGGCATTCGCAAGCTCGACTTCGGCGCCAACGGCGGACGCGTGACATTCCGCGAGAAACCCGACGTCGACCCCATGGCGATCATCAGGCTGGTGCAGCAGCAGCCGAGGGTCTACAAGCTCGACGGCCAGGACAAGCTGCGCGTGATCCTTGACCTGCCCGGCGCCACCGAGCGCGTGCGCACGGCGATCGACGTGCTGGTGTCACTGGGAGCGCGGCGGCCCGGATAACCGACGCGTTCGGGTTTGGGGTCAGAGTAATAACTCTGACCCCGGAAACGGCTAGCGGACGAGATACTGCACGCTGAACTGTTTTTCTGCGTCGAACCAGACATGCTCCACCCGCAGGCCGGCCTTGTGGGCCAGTTCGGCGAAATCCTCCAACGAGTACTTGCAGCTGTATTCCACCTGCATCGCCTCGTCGTCGCCGAAGGCGAACACCTCATTGCCGACGTGGACATCCTGGCGCCGCGTGCTGACCAAAGTGGTTTCGATACGGCCGGCCATCGGGTTGTAATGCGCGCGATGGGCGAAGGCCGTGATATCGAAATCGGTACCGACCTCGCGGTTCAGCCGCACCAGCATGTTCAGGGTGAATTCGCTGGTGATGCCGGCCGCGTCGTTGTACGCCGCCTCGATCAGGGCCGGGTCTTTCTTCAGGTCCACGCCGATCAACACCGCGCCGTTGTCGCCCATCTCCGTGCGCATCAGCCGCATGATCGCCACCGCATCGCGGGCGACGAAGTTGCCGATGGTGGAACCGGGAAAGTAGATGACCGTGCGGCGTGGGGAACGCACGGCCACGGGCAGCCGGAGCGGCTGGGTGAAGTCGGCGCAGACCGGTTGCATCGGCACCTGCGGAAACGTGGTGGACAGCGTGGCCACCGAATCGAGCAGGGCCGAGCGCGAGATCTCCACCGGGACATAGGCCACGGGTGCTGGAAGGTGCTCGAGCAACAGTCGCGTCTTGATCCCGCTGCCGCTGCCGTATTCCACCAGGCGGACGTCAGGCCCGAGCGCGGCCGCGATGTCGCCGGCATGCTCGCGCATCAACGCGATTTCCGCGCGCGTGAGGTAGTACTCCGGCTGCTCGCAGATCGCCTCGAACAACTTCGAGCCCCGTTCGTCGTAGAACAGCCGCGAGGGTAGGCGCTTGGGCTTGGTGCGAAGGCCCCGGCGCACGACATCGAGCGTGTCGGCCACCGCCGGATGGCGGTCGTCCAGGCGAATGTCGTTCGGTAATGCGCTCATCTATCCTGTCCCAACCTGATCCCCGAAAATTGCCACCGCGCATGGGGAGGAAAGAAATTGCGGTAGCTGGCGCGAAGGTGGCTGGCGGGTGTGGCGCACGAGCCACCCCGGAGCACCCACTGGCCGTTCATGAATTTCCCGTTGTACTCGCCCAGCGCGCCGGGCGCCGTCCGGAATGCCGGATAGCTGGTGTAGGCGCTCATCGTCCATTCCCAGACATCGCCGAACATCTGCAGCAAACCTGGCGCGGATTCGGCGGCCAACGGATGGAAGCGGCCGGTGTCTTGCAGGTTGCCCTGGATATCCAGAGCACTGGCCGCGTGCTCCCACTCTTCCTCGCGCAACAGCCGCGCGCCGGTCCAGTGGGCAAAGGCGTCGGCCTCGAAATAGCTCACATGCGACACCGGGGCGTTCGGATCCAGCGGCTGGACGCCGGCAAGGGTGAACTCGCAGGCTAAGTCCTCTTGCCAGTACAACGGCCGCTGCCAGCCTTCGCGCTGGATCAGGTCCCAGCCATCGGACAGCCACAAGGTGGGCGTGCGGTAACCGCCGTCGGCAATAAAGGCCAGGTACTCAGCGTTGGTGACCGGGCGATTGGCCAGCGCATGCGGCAGCAGCAGCACGCGATGGCGCGGCCCTTCGTTGTCGAAACTGAAACCCCCGCCCTCATGGCCCACTTTCACGATGCCCTCGGCACCGGCCACGAAAGTCAGCGGCACGGCGTGGCTCGGGACAGGCTTGGGCGCCGCGTGATAAGCCGGTAGCAAGGGATTGCACGAGAAGGCGTGCTTGATGTCGGTCAGCAACAATTCCTGGTGTTGCTGTTCGTGTTCGGTACCCAGGCGGACGATGGCGCGTTCGGTATCGTCCAGGGCGTTGTCGTCGAGCAGCCGCTCGACACGTTCGTCCACCCAGGCGCGATAGTCACGCACCTCGTCCAGCGAGGGGCGCGTCAACAGGCCGCGCGCAGGACGCGCATGCATCGCACCTACGCTCTGGTAGTAGGAATTGAACAAATAGTTGAGCCGTTCGTCGTAAGGCCGGTGACCCGGCCTTGGCGCCAGCAGGAATTGCTCGAAGAACCAGCTGGTGTGGGCAAGGTGCCATTTGGTCGGGCTGCAGTCGGGCATCGACTGCACCATCGCGTCCTCGGCCGACAACGGGGCGGCCAACGACAGCGATCGTGCTCGAACAGCTGCGAACCGAAGCGAAAGTGCTGCTTCGGGCGCTACCGCCGCCGCCTTCCGCGGCATGGGGGAATTCACGCGGAATGCTCCGTCGGGGTCATCGTCACGAGCGGTGGCCTGGCCAGGGTCATCCGGTAATGTTCCCACCCGGATCGTTCAGGACTTGTGATCCCCACCCACCGCGAGCATTCTTGCCTTCATCACACAGGCCGGAGGTAACGACGATGAAACGGACCCATGCCAACGTGTTGGCACTGTTGCTTGCCTTGCCCACCGGTGTCGCGTACGCGCAGGCCGCTCCCCACCAGCCGATCCGCCCTGTTTCCGACTGCATGCGCATCGACCGCATCAACGGCTGGGCGGTGGTCGACGACCGCACGGTGATCGTAAGCAACGGCCCGAATCGCTTCAAGGTAACCACCCAAGCCTCGTGTCCCCGCCTGGGAACCGGCAACTCCCTGCGCTTCCGCGCCGCACCCGATAAAAATTCCCTCGGCCTTTCGGCGATCTGCGGCGAGACCGGCGAATCGGTATTCGCGCGGGACCAGCCACCTTGCGCCATCGCCGCGGTAGAGAAGATCGACAAGCCCGCTTATGACAAGTTGGCAAAGAAGGCGCACCACCATGGCAGCGCCGCCGACCAGCCCACCGTGCCGCCGGCAGGCGGACGTTGAGCCAACAGAGGGGCTTTTGGGGTCAGAGTTTCACTCTGACCCCGCATTGGCCGTTGGTCTCGCATAGCCGGGGCAGTGTGCGAAAAAAAAACCCGGCCGAAGCCGGGTTTTTCATGTTGCCGCGAAGCGGCGAGGATCAGTACCCGTCGTCACGCACGTAGCGCGTGCCGTAGCCATCCTCGTAGGTCGTGGTGGTAACGGTACGACGAACCACGGGCTGGTCTTCGTAAACCACCGTGGCCGGACGGGAGTAAACCACTGGGGAGTCATAGTAGACCGGTGCCGGACGCGTGGCGCTGTAGATCGCGCCGCCGACGACGCCGGCAATGATCGCTCCACCGATCCAGCGACCGCCGCTCCAATAGCCACCGTGTCCGCCGCGGTAGTACCCGCCACCGCCGTGGTATCCGCCGCGGTAGTAACCACCGTGACCACCGTGCGGACCATAGGCGAACACGCCCGGTGCAAATGCCATCAGGCCCGCCGCGGCGAGTGCCAGGACCGTCTTGGACTTCGACATCTTCATGGGTACCACCTCCGGTTGATGGCTGACATTTTCCTCTAATTCCATGAATGCCTCCTAACCGTTTTTGCCCCAGGGATCAACCGCGTGGCCGCGAAGGATCCAGCAACCGTGGATGTCTGAACGGCGGGCGAAATCGAACGGGATACTGGCTGATGAAAAGTCCTCGATGGTGAAGTCGGCCTCCAGCGCCTCACGGTCCAGGCGGAAGCGGCGGAAGTTGTTCGAGAACACGATCGCGCCCCCTACGGCAAGCCGCGCACCGCAAGCCTTCAGCAACGCCACATGGTCGTTCTGGACGTCGAAATCGTCCGCACGCTTGGAGTTGGAAAAGGTGGGCGGATCAACGTAGATCAGACCGTATTTCATGCCCGGCCTGCCGATGAAATACACCGCGTCTTCCTGAACGAGCCGGTGGCGATCGCCGGTAAATCCGTTCAGCGCCAGGTTACGCGACGCCCAGTCAAGGTAAGTGGCCGAGAGGTCCACGCTGGTGGTGTCGCGTGCGCCGCCGGCCGCGGCGTACACGCTGGCCGAGCCGGTATAGGCAAAGAGGTTGAGCATGTGCTTGCCGCCGGCGAGCTCGCGTATCTTGTCCCGCACCAGGCGGTGGTCCAGGAACAG
>NZ_DATHFX010000407.1:0-5912 GCF_035317885.1 Pinirhizobacter sp. | reverse complement strand
GTATATCCAGGAACCTGCGGTCATCTGGCCGTACATCATCAAGCCCTTGCGATCGAGCTCGTTGAAGTGTTCCCAGTTGGCCCAGGCTGGCACCAGGTTGGAATTGGCGATCAATACGCGCGGGGCATCGGCGTGCGTGGGAAACACGCCCACCGGCTTACCCGACTGCACCAGCAGGGTTTCGTCTTCGCGCAGCTCGCGCAGGGCGTGCAGGATGGCATCGAAGCATTCCCAGTTGCGTGCGGCCCGGCCAATGCCACCGTACACCACCAGTTCCGCAGGATTTTCCGCCACGTCCGGATCGAGGTTGTTCTGCAGCATGCGGAACGGAGCCTCGGTGAGCCAGCTGCGGCAGCTTAAGTGCGTGCCACGCGGGGCGCGGACGATGCGGGTGGTGTCGATGCGGGTGGGTGCGGTCATGGTGCCCTCGGCGCGCGATGCGTAAGCCTGAGATTATGCTTGGGGCCGCGCAGGCGGGGAAAGGCATGGCGCAGCATGCCGTGAAGCCGTCATGGAATTTTGCCATCATGGATGGTCTCCCCCCCCCTTTTTAGTCTTGCCTGCATGAAGCCCATTCCCTGCCTGCTCCTCGCCCTGGCCCTGCTTTCCGGTTGTGCCACGACTCCGCCGACGCCCGCTCCTGCCCCGGTGAAGGACCGCATCGTGCTGCTGGTATCCATCGATGGCTATCGCGCGGATTACCTTGACCGGCACTTGAGCCCCACGCTGGAAAAACTCGCTGCCACCGGCGTCCACGCCACCGCCATGCAGCCGTCGTTCCCGTCGCTGACCTTCCCCAACCACTACGCCATCGTCACCGGCAAGGTCCCTGACCATTCAGGGATCGTCAACAACACGATGGTCGATCCCGCGCTGGGCCGCTTTTCCATGGGCAAGCGCGAGGCCGTCGCCGATGGACGATGGTGGGAAGATGCCGAACCTGTCTGGGTCACCGCCGAGCGCCATGGCATCCATGCGGCAACGATGTTCTGGCCAGGTTCGGAAGCGGCGATCGAAGGCATCAGGCCCACCCACTACCTGCCGTGGGACGAAAAAGTCACGCCCAATGCCCGCGTCGATCAGCTATTGACGTGGCTCGATGTCCCGCCCGCGCAACGACCGCGCCTGGCAACGCTCTACTTCGATGCGGTGGACCACCAGGGCCACAAGTTCGGTCCTGATTCGAACGAAGTAAACCAGGCCATCGTTACCACCGACCATGCCATGGCGCGCCTTGTCGCCGGCCTTGGGCAACGGAACCTCCTGGGCAGTGTCGACCTGATCGTGGTGTCCGACCATGGCATGGCCCCCACGCCTGCCAACCAGGTGATCCTGGTCGACGATATCGTGGACCCTTCGACCGTCGATGTGGTTGCCACCGGAACGCTGCCGAGCTTCAACCCCCTGCCCGGGCACGATTTCACCAAGGCGCAGGCTAAGTTGCTCGCCCCACACGAGCACATGGCCTGCTGGCGCAAGGCGGATATTCCCGCGCGCTTCAACTACGGCCACCACGAGCGCGTACCGGCGATTGTCTGCTTGCCCGATGTGGGCTGGCAGGTCACCACGAAGGCCTCACTGGCCAAGCGCACCGACCCGCTGTCACTGGGCCAGCACGGATACGACAACGCCGATCCATCGATGCGGGCATTGTTCATCGCCAACGGCCCATCGTTCGGCCGCGGCGTGACCATCGGTGAATTCCCCAACGTGGATGTATACGACCTCATCATGCACTTGCTCGGTTTGTCGCCGCTGCCCAACGATGGCAGCCTGGCACCGTTGCAGCCGGCGCTGGCCGGACCCACCCGGTCACCCTGACCTGCCGCGCCCGGGAAAAAAGAGGCCGCCGGTGGGAAGCCGGCGGCCTGATCTGGGGAGGAACGTTGCGTCCAGGGGTCGGGGCCGGGGAGCGGCCGGAACGCTTATTGTTGGTATGGGAAAAGGTTAGAAGTCGTAGCTGATGCCAAAGCGCAGGTAGCGCGGCGTGCTCCAGTACAGGACGCGCTCGTAGTTGGTGTTCGGTGCGGTGGACGAGCCACTGATCGCGTAGGTGGCGGTAGCCACCGATTCGTTGAGGATGTTGTAGACCATCACGTTGAAGGCCAGCTTCTGCGCCGCCCACATCGGGCGATATTCGGCTGAAAGGGAAATGATGTGCTGCCAGGGCTGGCGACCGGCATCGCCCGGGGCCGATGCCACGCCATCGCAGTAGTGGTAGTAACTGCCGTAGCCCACCGGGTTGCTTTCATCCGCGCCGTAGTAACCCAGGCAGGTCTTGGGCGCGCCGGACAGCAGGGCGATGTTGCCCGAGAGCATCCATTCAGGCGCCACTTGCCACGAGCCGTAGATCTTCAACTGATGTTTGCGGTCGTTGGAAAGCAGGCCGTTGGAGTTTTCCATCAGCTTGCCAAAATCCCAGTCGACCGTGGCCGACACGTCCGTCTGCCCGATGTCCGACCGCACCTGGCCTTCACTGTTGCCGTAGCTGCGCGAGTAGACGTAGTCGACCTTGGCCTGCCAGGTGCCGTCGAACGGATGCTCAAGGAACGTTTCCAGCCCGTAGTAGTTGCGCTTGGCGCTGGGCATGCCGAAGTCCTTGGCCGATACGGTGACCTCGTTGTAGCCGCCGGCACCATTGGCGATGCGGTAGGTGTTGCTGCGGCCAGGGTTGGACAGGTAGCAACCGTTCAGGCTGGTCGCATCCACGTCGATGCCCAGCGACTGCGCCTTGGCCGCGATGGTGTCGGTATCGCAGATATCGTCCAGGATGTTGCGCAGCTTGCGTACCTGCCCCTTCATGCCCCAGACGTAGTCCTGGGCGAACTGCTGGGTGAAGCCGAGCAGGTATTCATCCTGGTATTCGGACTGGATGCCCTTGGCGGCCACGGTCTTGGCATCCGGCGCCTGGCCATACTCGTTGTTGGCTGACACGGCGCCGCCGGTGGACGACGCCAGTTGTGTCAGCCCCGTCGGGTTGCCGTTGGCGTCGATGCCGGTGTAGGTGTAGTACTCGTTGGTATAGAGGGAGCCCGCGGCAGCACGCAGCGCCACGGATGCAGGCATGGCCAGGTAGTAACGACCGGCGTTGCCGTACACCTTCAGCGACGAATCGCCGTTCACGTCCCAGCTGAAACCCAGCCGCGGCGCCCATTGCGGCTTGGTCATGCGCAGGAAGGCATCGCCATCGGGGTTGTAGTTGGTGAACTGGTCGTTGCGCAGGCCGATCTTCACCAGCCAGCGATCATCTACCTGCCAGCTGTCTTCCACGTACTGGGCACGCTGCTTCACGCGCACCGAGGCCGACGTGCTGTAGAGGTACTTCGATACGTAGTAACCGGTCTCGCCGCCCGCACCGGTGTTGGGGGCCGCCACGTACGGGCTGTCGCTGATCGCCGTACCCGGATCGCCGTAACCGTAGATCCATGCCGTGCCGGTCTGGCCGTCGTCGATATCGCGGGAGTTGAGGTTGTCGATGCCGCCAGTGATGGTGTGGTCGCCGACCTTCCAGGAAAGATCAAGGCGAAGGTTGTTGCTGGTGGCGCGATGGCTCGGATCCGTGGCGGTAAGTACCGTCTGGGTGTTTACGATCGGGGAATCGCCCACGATCGCCGGGTTCTCGAACTCCGACCCGCTGATATAGGTAAGGGTGGGATCGTAGCCGGGGGTCTGGCTGAAGTACGTCATCTTCTGCTTGCCGTAAAGGGCAGTCAGGGTGATGTCGTCGGTGATGTAGCTGGTGAACTTGCCGACGTAAACCTCGGCACTGTTCTTGGTCGACGTGGCGAAGCTATTGAGACCGCTGGTGGTCTTCGTGTCGTAGTCGTAGTTGTACAGGTTGCCCTTGTACGATGTCTTCGTCGACGCCCCGGTGAGCTCGAGGATATTGTTGTCGTTGATGTTCCAGTCGATCTTGGTGTACCACTTCGGGTTGTGGTACTCGTAGGCCGTGTTATAGGACGACGTCACCGCGCCCACGCTGTTGCCCGACTGCTTCTGCCCTTCCACGGCGGCGAAGATGAACAGCTTGTCCTTGATCAGCGGGCCGCCCACGTAAGCGCTTTCCGTGGCAAGCCACGAGTTGGTCTGCGAGTAACGGCGGTAGATTTCGCCGTCGTTGGCGCCGCTGACGTAGTACGCATTGGGGCTGGTACCGCGGCCGAACGCGGGTGTCCACTGCACCTGGGCGCCGAAGTGCCAGTCATTGGTGCCGCGCTTGCCGGTCTGGCTGATCACGCCGCCGTCGGAACGGCCATACGCCGCGCCGTAGCCGCCGCTCAGGATTTCCTCCTGGTCGACCGCGCCGTAGGGAAGGCTGATGCCGCCGAATCCGCTGAGGGGGTCGGTGGTATTGAAGCCGTTGAGGTAATAGGCGTTCTCGGTGACCGACGAACCACTGAAGGCCACCAGCGAACCGCCCGTGGTACCGCTGGTGAACCCGCTGTAGCCGGGAACGACACCCGGGGCAAGCAGGGCGATCGCTTCGGCGCTGCGTGCAAGTGGCAAGCGCGCGAGCTGCTGCGAGGTGATGACCGTGCGGGCGTCCACGCTGGTCACGTCGATCGCCGGCAGCGCGGCCGCCGATACGGTAACGGCATCAAGATTCTTGGCCCCGGTGGCGAATGACACTTCCGTGCCTGAACCCACGCGCAGGTCGACGTTGCTGCGCGAATCGATGGTCGCGCCGTCCTTCACCAGGGATACCGAGTACGTGCCCAGGGGCAGCGATCCGATGGCATAGCGTCCGCTGGCGTCCACCGCCACTTCGCGCGTCACGCCGGAGTTGCTTCGCACTTGCACCGTCTCCCCCGCGGCTGCAGGCGCCTGGCCGAAGATGCTGCCTGTGGTGGCCTGGGCAAAGATGGCGGTGCTGCCCACGGCAAGGCCGACGGCGAGGCTGATGCGGCTAAGCCGCATCCATTGCAATTTGTTGTTGGACACTGCGTGTGGCTCCCCAAAGATGTTTTTCAATGGCGACGGCACTGACGCCATCGCCTGTTAAATCTAGTGTTGGTCCCGGATGACGAAACGGCGGAAAATGCCGCGTCATTCGGCTATTCCTCGCCGGTATGGCCGGCGGTGATCCGCGCGATGCTCCGGCTGTATGCAAGCGCCGCCTGACGGAAGGAACGCGGCGACGTGCCATAGGCGTCGCGGAAACTCCGGCTGAAATGCGTCATGTCGCCGAAGCCCCAGCCGTAGGCGATCTGTGACACGCCACGGTGGCGCAGTGCCGGATCGGCCAGCTCGCGCTTGCAGCGGGCGAGCCGCTCGCCGCGCACCCAGCGCATCAGGGTGAGGTCCTCGTCGGAGAACAACTCGAAGAGGTAACTCATCGACAAGCCAATGCCACGGGCAATCAACTCGGCGCACAGCTCCGGATCATCCAGGTGTTCGCGGGCGAAGCGACGTGCCTGCTGTTTGTAGTGAAGGCGCAGCTGCGTGGCGGACAGGCGCGCCGGATCGGCGGTCTCGAGCGCTGCGGCCAACATATGGGGGATCGCGTCCAATAGCCGGCTGGCGACGGCTTCGGTGAGGTCGCTCGCGCGGTAGAAAATCTCCCTGAACAGCACGCGCAAGTAGCCTACGGGCCCGCGGTCGCCGGGCAAGCCAATCGCCGATGCCATCGCCACCTGCGGTACCGCCTCGCGCAACGCCGTGATCGGCAGGTAGATCGTCTGCACCGTCGAAGCCCCGAATTCCAGACGGAACGGGCGCGAGAGGTCGACCAGGCAAAAGTCATCCTGTGCGATGCGGCTTCGCCGCCCGTATTGTTCCACCGTGGCATTACCTTCAAGTTGAAGGCTCAAGAGGGCCGCCCCGCGGTGCGCTGGAGCGATCCCTTCGAAGCTAAGCACATGCGGGGCGTGGCGGAAGGTCGCCAGGCGCAACCGCTCACCGGCGTAGCCGTC
>NZ_DATHFX010000406.1:0-3790 GCF_035317885.1 Pinirhizobacter sp. | reverse complement strand
TCCTTCAGCCACACTGCGTCGCTGGCCATGCCGTAGGGACGCCAGATTTTTTCGCCAAGGTATTGGGCGAGCGTCTTGCCCGTGGCCTGGGTGACCAGGATGCCTATGAGGTCGGTCTCGCCGGTCTTGTACACCCACTTGCTTCCTGGGGGAGCCTCACGGCCCAGGGTCTTCATATAGGTCACCAGGGCCGGCTCACCAGGCACCCGGGGCGCTGAGTACATGCGCGCCACGTCGGACTTCGGATCGCTGTAGTCCTCGTTCCAGCGCACACCCGAGGTCATCGAGAGCAACTGGCAGATATTGACACCCTCGTACGCACTCCCCTTCAGCGCGGGGATGTAGCGGACCACGGGGTCGTCCAGTGAATGGATGGAGCCGTCGGCCAGCGCCGCACCCACCAGTGTCGAGGTGAATGACTTGGCCACGGAGAACGACGTCCAGCGACCCGTGGCACCGAAGCCCAGGCTGTAGCGCTCGATGCGCACGCGGCCATGTTGCAGCACCATGACCGCCGCGACCTTGTGCGCGCTCATGTACGCCTCGAGCGATTGACCATCAGGCCAGCGTGGCCGAAGCGGCCGCCCCTCGGGCAAGGCATGCACACGGGTCCCATGCACCACCACATTGCCGGCAAAAATCGCCGGCATATCGCGAAAATGGGCCTCACGCTCGGCTTGCGACCAGAACAGCACATCAGTACGCCGCGCCTTGTCCTGCGCATGCACACCAAACGCGCCCGCAAGCACCAGCGCCACGAGCAAGTAACGAAGCGTTTCTTTCACGTGCCTGCCGACCCGGGCGAAAAGTCGCCATCTTAGAGGCAAGACACGCCACAGCGTGTTGCTATTCATCCGCCAAGACAGCCTCTAGGGGCGCGTCACCGGTGGCGTGTCTGCCCCAGGCGGGTGTGTTTCCTGATGGGTGAGGCTCTTGTAAAGCCCGGTGCCAATAATCAACACCAGCGCCACGAGAAAGGCAAGGAACGCCGCCCGGCGATGAATCTTCATGGCCCGACTATCCGCCGGGCCATGTCGGTGCGCCATGAAGCCCCCCAATAAGGGGTCAGAGTCATTTTTCCCCCGTCAGCGAAGCCCCAGGATCATCCAGTGCGATGGGGCAGTGGAGGGACGAACGCCCGCAATTTCAGCCACCTTTTCTCGCTTGGCCGGCCGGGACGGTTTCGTGGGTTGCGCGTTGTCCTCGGGCAAGCCCGCCAGACGTCGGGCCAATGCCACGTCGGTGATGTGCCCGTGCATAAACGCAAGGTTGGTGAAGATCGATGCCATGTCCAATCTCCTTCAAGGGGTAAGTTCTTGAGGATCAAGATAAGGCCCGCCTCGCGGCGCCGGAAGCGATATATTCACCATACCGCCTTGAGGAATATTCAAGATGTCGATCCCACTGATGCAGCTGCACCGCTTCGTCACCGCGGCGCGGCTGGGCAATCTCACCCGTGCCGCCGAACAGTCGAACCTGACGGTAAGCGCCCTGAGCCATCAGATTCGCCAGCTCGAAGAACGGCTTGATCGCCCGCTGTTTTCGCGTGGACCGCGCGGGGTTGTCCTTACCGAAGAAGGCCGCGCCCTGCTCGAATCGGTGGGCGGGCACTTCGATGGCATCGAGCGCGCCATCGCCGGCTATCGCAAGCGGCGGGCGGAAGTGGTCACCATTTCCTCCGTGCCGGGCGTAGTGACCGGGTGGCTGCTACCCCGGTTGCCGGACCTCGTCGCCCGGCATCCGGAGCTTGAATTAAACCTGCAGTCGAGCAACGACCTGGTCGACTTTGAACGCGACGCCGTGGACGCGGGTATCCGTTACGGCATGGGCCAATGGCCCGGTGTCCACGTTGAACGCCTGTTCGGCGAGTGGATGGTTCCCGTGGCAACGCCAGCACTGATCGACCGCTTCAATGGCCTGGACGCCGATGACATGGCCGGCTGGCCCTTGCTCGGCGATCCATCCGACCGCTGGACGCGCTGGTTCGCCACGCACGGCGGTTCGCCACCGGTTCGCTACGTGGCACGCTTCGACACCTCCGAAGCCCTGCAGCGCGCGGCGATGGAAGGCGTGGGCGTGGCCCTGGGGCGCATGGTGATGGCGCGGCCGTTGATTGCCTCCGGTGCGTTGCGGCAGATCGGCAGCCGTTACCTGGTTAGCGCGGAGTCGTATTTCCTGGCGCGATCCCCGCGCGCGGTCGATCACGCAGGTTTTACCACTTTCCGTGCTTGGCTGTTCGAACAGGCGCAGGCCTACCGCCTGGATGCGGAACTCGCCCGATAGCGGGGCCGAATTCGACCGCAAGGTCCGGAGTGGCCTGGACGCCTTGCCCGGGGAAGATGGCGCCATCATATTCTTCCGATGAGGTCGCCATGAAACCGCAACCCACCAAACTGCCCAATGACCCCCGCTGGAGAGCCGTACAAACGCGCGACGCCACGGCGGACGGCACCTTCTGGTATTCGGTGCGCACCACCGGCGTGTATTGCCGGCCCTCGTGCGGCTCACGGGCGCCGCTGCGCCAGAACGTCGCCTTCCACGCCACGCGGGAAGACGCCGAGCGCGCCGGATTCCGTCCATGCAAGCGCTGCAAGCCCGATGGCCCCTCGCAGGCCGAACGCCAGGCCACGCTGGTGGCGGCGGCTTGCCGGACCATCGAGGCTGCCGAAAGCATGCTCACGCTCGAGGTGTTGGCACAGCAGGCAGGCCTTAGCCCATTCCATTTCCAGCGCATGTTCAAAGCGGTGGCAGGCGTGACGCCGCGGCAGTACGGCGCGGCCTATCGGGGCCAGCGCATGCGCCAGGAGCTTGGTAACGCTGCGCGTGTCACCGACGCCATCTACGAAGCCGGTTATGGTTCGAGCAGCCGCTTCTACGAAACGGCGGCCGACGAGCTGGGCATGACCGCCAGCCGCTTCCGCCGTGGAGGCGATCAAGCCCATATCCGCTTCGCCGTGGGGCAATGTTCGTTGGGTGCGATCCTGGTGGCGCGCAGTGACCAGGGCATCTGCGCCATTACGCTGGGCGACGATCCCGACGCCCTGGTCCGCCAATTGCAGGATCGATTCCCCAACGCCGAACTGGTTGGCGACGACCGCGACTTCGATCGCGTCGTGGCGCAAGTGGTGGGTTTTGTCGAGACGCCCAACCAGGGCCTGGATCTGCCGCTCGACATCCGCGGCACTGCCTTCCAGCGCCGCGTGTGGCAAGCCTTGCGCGAAATTCCCGCCGGCGAGACAGCCAGCTATACCGAGATCGCGCACAGGATCGGTGCGCCCACGTCGGTCCGGGCGGTGGCCGGCGCCTGCGCCGCCAACCACCTCGCCGTGGCCGTCCCCTGCCATCGCGTAGTACGCAACGATGGTGGCCTGTCAGGCTATCGCTGGGGCGTCGAGCGCAAGCGCGCGCTGCTCGAACGCGAAGGCCGCCCGTGACCGTCGACCTGTTCGCAGGCGTCGTGGAACGGCGGGATGAACCCCTGGCCGATGGTGCATGGGTGCTGCGCGGTTTCGCCCTGGATATCGGCCAGGCACTGGTAGAGGACATCCATGCAGTGGCCGAACACGCGCCATTCCGCCATCTGGTCACGCCGGGCGGCTTTACCATGTCGGTGGCGATGACCAACTGCGGACGGCTGGGCTGGTGCAGTGATCGCCGCGGTTACCGCTACGACCGGATCGATCCCACCACCGGCAAGCCGTGGCCTGCGATGCCCCTGCGCTTCGCCCGCCTTGCCGCTGACGCCGCGGCGCATGCCGGCTATGCCGGCTTCGACCCCGACGCATGCCTG
>NZ_DATHFX010000405.1:0-8612 GCF_035317885.1 Pinirhizobacter sp. | reverse complement strand
GGGTTTCGGCGACGACGAACTGATGACCCGCGCCGCCGCGCTGGCGTTCTACTCAGCCCTTTCCTTTGCCCCGTTGCTGGTGCTGCTGCTATGGATCGCCTCCTCGCTGCGGCCGGAATGGCAGCAGCAGATGATCGACGGGCTCAACCAGATGGTGGGCCCCCGCGCGGCCGAAACCACCCGCTTGGTGCTTGATAACGCCCGGCAGCGGCCGGGCGTGGGCAGCGTGGCCGGCATCATCGGCCTCCTCGTCACCCTGGTCGGCGCCTCGGCGGTGTTCGCGCAGTTGCAGGGTGCGATCAACCGCGTCTGGAGCCTGCAGCCGAAGCCCGGGAAAGCCGTAATGGGATGGATCCGGTCGCGCATGCATGCGGTGGGGCTGATCCTTGCCCTTGCCTTCCTGCTGGTCGTCTCGTTCTCGGTGAGCGCCTTGATCGCGATGTTCGTCCAGGGCGGCACGGTGGCCTGGACCGCGCTCGAAGCGATCGTGGCGATGGCGGTGTTCGTATTCGTCTTCGCGGCCATCTTCAAGGTACTGCCCGATGCCGTGATTGCATGGCGCGATGCCCTGGTGGGCGCGGCGCTCACATCGGTGCTCTTCGCCGCGGGCAAGTTCTGCATCGGCCTTTACCTGGACCACTCCAACGTCGGAGGGCCTTACGGCCCTGCCGGGAGCGTGGTGGTGCTGCTGGTGTGGGTTTACTACTCCGCGCTGATCCTGCTGTTGGGGGCTGAGCTCACCGAGGCGGTGGCCGAGGAGCGCGGCGTGGCAATCCAGCCACGACCCCACGCCAGGCGCGTGCATGTCGTGAGGCCCGGTCAGCCGCCAGACAGCGATTTTTGATGCGCGCGTCACGGCATGGCAACCAGCATGGATGATGTCGACCGTGGAGGAGACCATCATGCATAAGTTCATCACCCATGTAGCCGCCGCGAGCCTTGCCATGGCCAGCCTGACCGTGGGCGCCCACGAGGTTTGCCGCAACGTTCGCGTGGCACACAAGGAATCGAGCGATACCCACCGCATCGCCGGCACCGCCATCGGCGCCGTGGCGGGCGGCCTGGTAGGAAATCAAATAGGCGGCGGCAAGGGCAAGACCCTCGCCACCGTAGCCGGCGCCGTCGGTGGCGGTTATGCCGGCAACAAGATCCAGCAGAACAACCAGCGCAAGCACACCTACTACACCACCGAGCGCCGTTGCCACGAGGAATGAGGGATCATAGGCAGCAAACGCATGGGAGCGGATGAAGCACATGGTCAAGTACACACTGGTGGGCTATGACGGGTCGGACACGGCCCGCCGCGCCTTTGCCTTCGCTGTTGAACTGGCTCGGCTGGCCGGTGGAAGGGTTCGCGTGGTCAACGTGCTGCAGGTCGCCGAAGGCGGACCCGATGCCTCGGTGTTGATGATGGCCGACGCCAGCACCGAGCGCAGTGCCGCGCTGCTTGCCGAACTGACAAGCCTGGTGCCCGATGCCCAGGCGCTGATCGACGTGGACATTGTCCACGGCAGCCCCGGCGACGCCCTGCTGAACCAGGTGCGCCAGTATGGCGCGGACCACGTGGTGATCGGCCATACCGAGCGCGGGGCACTGGCGCGCTGGCTGCTCGGCTCGGTATCCACCGACATCCTGTCCCACGCACATGTGCCAGTGACGGTGATCCGCTAGCGCGTATCCTTCGACAGGCTCGCCATGTCGATCACGAATCGGTATTTCACGTCCGATCGCAGCATGCGCTCGTAAGCCTCGTTGATATCCTGGATGGCGATCACCTCGATGTCCGACACGATGCCATGCTGGCCGCAGAAATCGAGCATTTCCTGGGTTTCCGCAATCCCGCCGATCAGCGAGCCGGCAAGCTGGCGGCGACCGAAGAGCAGCGGACCGCCATGCACGGTGGGCGGCGTATCGGGCAGGCCGAGGAGGGTCATGGTGCCGTCGCGTTTGAGCAGCTGCAGGTAGGCGTTCAGGTCGTGCGGGGCCGAGACGGTGTCGAGGATGAAATCGAAGGTGGCGGCATGTTCCTTCATCGCGGCGCTGTCGTTGGACATCACCACGATATCGGCGCCCAGGCGCATGGCGTCGTCCCTCTTCGAAGGCGACGTGGTGAACTGCACCACCTGCGCACCGAAGGCGTGGGCAAGCTTCAGCGCCATATGGCCCAGTCCACCCAGGCCCACCACGCCCACCTTGCTGCCCGGGCCGATCTTCCAGTGCTTGAGCGGGGAATACGTGGTGATGCCGGCGCACAGCAGAGGTGCCACCGCGGCAGGTTCGAGATTGTCGGGAATACGCAGCACGAACGCTTCGTCCACCACGATCACGCTCGAATAGCCACCCTGGGTGGGTGTGCCGTCCTGCCGATCCTTCGAGGCGTAGGTTCCGGTGAAGCCTTTTTCGCAGAATTGTTCGAGTCCTTCCCGGCAGGACGGGCATTCCCGGCAGGAGTCCACCATGCAGCCGACGCCGGCCAGCTGGCCAGGTGAAAATCCCTTCACGTCATGGCCGGTGTCGATCACCCGGCCCACGATTTCATGACCCGGGACCATGGGGAACTGGCCCTGGCCCCATTCGTCCCGTATCTGATGGAGGTCCGAATGGCAGACGCCGCACCAGAGGATCTCGATGACCACATCCGAAGGACGGGGGTCCCGGCGCTGGAAATGGTAGGGGCCCAGGGGGGCCCTGGCGGCCGGGGCGGCATAGCTGGCGGCGGGGATCATCGAAAGCTCCAGGGAAGGGGAAAACCCCGATGGTATGCCACCGGATGCCTCCCCTGTCGCCTTCGGGGCCAAGCTTTGTAACAATCCGGTCACCTCATCCCCCGCCACCTTCGAGGACGTCGTCGCAGTGAGCCATCCCCCCCTTCCCTGGTCGCTGGAAAACATCGACCTCGACGGCATCGACCTAACGCGCGTCCGCGACAACGAAGACCTCTTCCTGCTGTTGTGCAGCGCCTCGTTCATCGAGAGCGGCTCGGACCTCTACACGCACAACCTGATTGATCACTTCGCTGGCGACGACGCACTGCAGGCATGGCTGCGCGATCACTGGGAACATGAGGAAATGCAACACGGCCGCGCACTGTCGGCTTATGTGCGGCACGTATGGCCGGAGTTCGATTGGGAAGCGGCCTTCAAGGGATTCTTCAACGAGTACGGCGCGGTGTGTACCGCCGAGGAACTCGAACCGAGCCGCGGCCTGGAACTGGCCGCGCGTTGCGTGGTGGAAACGGGCACTGCCAGCCTCTACCGCGCCCTCAACGACGTTACCGACGAACCGGTATTGAAAACACTCACCAACTTCATCAAGAGCGATGAAGTTCGCCATTACAAGCATTTCTACCAGCACTTCCGCCTGTACCGCGACCGCGAACGGATTGGCCGCTACCGCATCTTCCGCGCGGTGTTGAAACGCGTGAACGAGATCAAGAGCGAAGACAGCGACATCGCCATGCGCCACGTGTTCGACCGGCGCTATCCAGCGCTCGCCGGCAACCACGCGGAATTCCGCCGCATCACCACCCACGCGCAGGGATTGCTCAAGCGCCACCTGCCGGCGGAGATGACCGTGAAGATGTTATTGAAACCCCTGGACCTTCCGGCGCGGCTGCACAATGCGCTGGAAAAGCCGCTGACGAAGATCACCGAGCGCCTGTTCCTGCACTAGGGACAGGACCGCTTCGGCGGCGCGGCGTTACTTCTTTTTCGCCAATGCCGGGAATTTCGACGGATCGTAGCCGGCCGTCTCGAACACCAATGTCTGCTTGCCGCGATCGGCCGACACGATGTCCATCTGGATTTTCTTCACCTTCGGAAGTTCCGTGATGAACGCCTGGTCGTTCTTGATGAACATCGCAGGCTCGCCCGTGGTAGGCCGGTAACCCACCAGCGGGTGCGGCTTGCCGTCGTAGGTGGCCGTGATCTTGCAATTGCCCGCGCAGGTAAAACCCTTGCCGCTGCCGAAGAGGAACACGCTCTGGCCCCAGGCGGTGTGCCGGCGCAGCACCAGGCGCACGCGTCCGTCACCGGAGGGGCGGCTGGAATAGAGCGTGGCCGTCAACTGCGTACCGCCGGCCATGGGCGCCGTCTGGTACTGCCAGAGGTTCTTCAGTCGCGCTTCTTCAGCATCTTTCTCGACCTTGACCTTCAGATCCGGAAGGGTCTTGTTGACCTCGGCGGCCGCGGGTGTGTCGGGATAGCGCTGGAGGATGTCCTCGCCCATCTGCACCGCCATCGCCTCGTTATGGATCGACAGGAGCTTGCGGTAGGTTTCGAGCTTGCCGGCGGATTCATCCGCCTGCGGCGCGGGCGCCGCCGCCTGCTGGGCATCATCGTGGCCCGAACAGGCCACGGTACCCAGGAGCAGCATCGACAGGAGCGCGGGGCGGAGAACGGGCATGGCGGGGCATCCGGTTGATTCTTGGGGTATCTAGCTTGGACCGCCCCGCCCCGCCGCTGCAAGCGGCGCGACCATGGCGCCTTTCCCGGTCGGGACTGCTGGCGGCGGCCGGAAAACCCGAAGGCGCCACCGCCTCGCTTTAGGGGGGTCTTTGCAAAGCGCGTGGGTTTGGCCATAGGATGGACGTCTATACCGCCAAAGGCACACCCATGAAGCGTCTCGCCGCACTGCTGCTGCCCCTGGCGCTCGCCGCCGCCCTCCCGGCCACGGCCGCCTCATCCGGCAAGGGTCCGGCCACCATCGCCGCCGCGCTCGAGCAGGGTGCCCGCCAGCACAAGCCGGTGCTGATCGACTTCCAGGCCGTGTGGTGCTACTCGTGCTATTTCATGGCCTCGCACGTGCTCAACGGCACTGAGTTCAAGGCCCTGGAAAGCAAGGTGGTGTTCGTCGAGGCCGATGCCGACGACCCGGACGGCCAGGCCTGGATGAAAAAACTCAATGTGCATTTCCTGCCTACCTATGTGGCACTGGATGAACATGGCAATGAGTTGGGGCGCATCCTGGCCGAGCGCCCGCGTGACAAGTTCTATCCCGAGGTCGCAGCGATCCTCACGGGTAGCCAGCGCCTGGACAAGCTCAAGGGTGACGCCCAGAAGGGTTCGCTGGCCGCCGTAGCCGCGGTACTGGACGACTACCAGAAGCGCTACGCCGGCACCGAGGGCCTGGCCTGGTTCGACACACTGCCGCCGGTGGTCAAGAACGTCGCTGATAAGGACCGCGACGTGGCCCTGGGCCGGCAGCAATTGCTGCTGCTCAAGGCCAAGGCCGAAAAGAACGACACCGCGATCGCCGATGCGGCCAAACACGTTCTCGCCGGCCGCATCGGCTGCCTGCGCCCCTACGTGCTCGATGACCTCCTCAGCGCCACCGCGTCGTTGCCGCCGGAGGAGAAACGCGCGGCGGCCGCCGAACAGAAAGAGCCCATGCAATCGTACGTCGACACCCAGGTACTGGTGGCCAACCCACCGTGCGCCGACATCCGCAGTGGCGTGCTGTCGCTGGCCGACGTCGACGCCGCGGCGGGCGATGCCGCCGGCGAGAAAACCATCCTGGACCGCGCCATCGACATGACACGGGGCAAGCTCGGCAATAACGTCGCCAGCGACCGCAACCTCGCCGATAACCTGCGTGTGTACCTGGTGCGCGCCAAGCGCGCCGACGAAGTGGACGCGCTCGAACTGAAGCTGATCGCCGCCTACCCGAACGACTACGTCTACGCCTACCGCCACGGCCGCAACCTGGTAGAGAACGGCCGCGCGCAGGAAGGCTTGCCCTTCCTTGAGAAAGCCTCGGCCAAGGCCTACGGCGCGAACAAGTTGCAGGTGGCGACCTACCGCGCCAAGGCGCTGATCGCGCTCGGCCGCAAGGACGAAGCGAAGAAGGTGGTCGATACCGTGGTGGCGCAGGAAGGCAAGACCTTCCCTGAAGCCGCCGCGCGGCTACGCCAGGCCGTCGGTTAAGCGGCCGGCGGACTGTTTATTTCGGGCTCGCGACGCCGTCGACCGGGAGGCCGCTACACTCGGCCTCCTCCAGTCGCAGCGGAATGCAGCCCTTGATTACCGTCCATCATCTGAATAATTCGCGGTCACAGCGGGTGCTTTGGTTGCTTGAGGAACTGGGCCTGCCCTATGAAGTGAAGCGCTACCAGCGTGACACGCGTTCGATGCTCGCGCCGCCGGAACTCAAGAACGTGCATCCCCTGGGCAAGTCGCCCGTGATCACCGAGGACGGGCGCACGATCGCCGAATCCGGTGCGATCATCGAATACCTGGTCGAACGCCACAGTCGCGGCCGCCTGGTGCCGGCGCCGGGCACCGACGACAAGCTCCGCTACACCTACTGGCTTCACTATGCCGAAGGCTCGGCCATGCCGCCGCTGTTGCTGAAACTTGTTTTCAGCCGCATCGAGTCCGCGCCCATGCCGTTTTTCGCCAGGCCGATTGCCAGGAAGATTGCCCGCGCGGGGCAGAAAACGTTCATCGATCCGCAGATCCGGCTGCATCTGGACTACCTGGAAGGTCAACTGGGCACCCACGCCTGGTTCGCGGGCGATGAATTCACCGCAGCGGACATCCAGATGAGCTTCCCCCTGGAGGCCGCGGCCTCCAGGATTGGCTTGGACAGCACCCATCCCCGCCTTGCGGCTTTTCTGCAACGCATTCACGCTCGCCCCGCGTACCAGCGGGCATTGGACCGCGGTGGCGCCTACGATCTGCTTAGCTGAACGCCATCGGCGGCCCATGCCGGACTTTTTACGCCAGGCTCACGACTTCGGCGGCAACCTCGGTGAAGAATCGATACGCATGAGAGGGAGTGGCCGATGAGCAAGTACCGGGATCTTGAAAGTGCCGTCAACGGTGTGTCCGGCCGCGTCCGTGGGTATGCGAGCGATGCTGCCGATCGTGCGTCGGACCTTGCCGACCGTGGCCGCGACACGGCGGCGGATCTTGCCGAGCACGGTCGCAGGTTGGGCCTGAAGTGGAGCAAGCGGGCCCGGCAGACGCGCCCGATTGCCTACCTTGCGGAGGATTTCGCCGACGAGGCGAATTACCAGTACCGGCGACTGCGTCGCCAGGTCAAGCGTCATCCGGCAACCGCCGTAGGCATCGCCGCCGTGGCGGTGGGGACATTCCTGCTGCTGCGCCATATCTGGAACAACCGCGAGGAATAACCCGGTTATTCCGCTGCGCCTGAGTGAAAAGACCGGCCACGTGCCGGTCTTTTCGTACGAGCTTGCTAAAGCGTGTCGCGATGCGAGCCGGGTGATTCGCGCACGCGCCGAAAGCACTGGCGCACGATGTGTGCAAATGCCGCCGGGACAGCACCGGCCGACTTGTCGGCGCAGGCGAGCGAGAGTTCGATCGCGCCAAGCCGCGGAAGCTCGATCCGCGGCACGAAGGTGCGGATGGGCGAAGGTGCGGTGTTGGCAAGCATGGGCGTGACGCCCAGGCCTGAACGAACCGCGGCAACCACCGACGCGTGTGAGTGTCCTTCGAAGCGCAGGCGGTAGCCGCGACCCTCCCGCACAAGGGCGTCGATCGCCAGTTCGCGGTCAGGACAACCCTCGCCAAAGACGACAAGATCGATGTCGCTATCTTCCGAAGGGTCTTCAAGGACGCCGATCCAGCGCAAGGTTTCCACGTGCACTACTTCGGCAATGACCGAGGCCGGACATGCCTGGGCAAGCAGGACATCGATTTCCCCCCGCTCGTAGCTTGCCCAGAGCCCCGGGCCGTATCCGGTGCGCAGTTCCACCGTAACGCCGGGCAGTGCGTGGTTGCACGCGGCAAGGATGGGCGGCAGGAAGCTTGCCGCGTAGGTGTCGGACATGCCCACGACGATTCGCGCGCCGGAGGTCTCGCCCTGCATCGTTGAAAGCGCGTTGTCGTTGAAAGCGAGCATATCCATCGCCAACGGCAGCAGTTTGCGTCCCCGCTCGGTAAGCACGAGCCCACGCCTGCCCCGCAGGAACAGCGCACCGCCCATCTGGCTTTCCAGGCGCTGGATCTGCTGACTTACCGCCGACGGCACGCGATGCAGGCACGCCGCACCCGCGGCGATGGAACCCGCCTCGTGAACCACGACGAACGACCGCAGATACGCGGTGTCGATCAACGCCGGGAGGGGTTTTTCCAGACGATAACTGGCAGGGACCTGGATGTCCCGCGAAAGCGTGCGCTGCATGGATGTGCCCTGGGCTGTTGATTGCCTTGCGAGCATACGCATGCCAACAAAAAATCATTGCAGGATTCGTCCATTTTCAAGGCCGAATCCTGGGCGATGGCTATGGCCGGATGTGCACCAGGCTGGTCATGGCATCGACGTAGGAGAGCTTCTCGTCCACCAGCAGGGGAAGCAGCGGGGTCACCGATACCTCATTGGTGCGCGTCCAGTGCTTGTTGCCCTGGGCATCCAGGTAGATCACGCCACCGACGTCCTGGATGACGTACGGTTCTCCATTCACCCGCCCCAGGAACATCATCACGTGACCAGGGATGTAGATCAGGTCGCCCACCTGGGCCTGAGCTATCGCCTTCATCCGCGCCTGGTGGTTATCAGCGGCGGTGAACAACTGGTGTGCGAGCTCCGGGCTTTTGGCCTGGTCACCGGTATTGCGCGGCATCTGCACACCAAGGCTGCGGTACACG
>NZ_DATHFX010000404.1:0-7416 GCF_035317885.1 Pinirhizobacter sp. | reverse complement strand
CGCCTGCGCCGCGCCAAGTCCACCCGTTCGCACATCCGCGAGCTGGCGGTCCACCGCCTGAGCGTCCACCGCACCGGCCAGCACATCTATGCCCAGGTGTTCGCACCCGATGGCAAGGTCGTCGCCGCCGCTTCCACGGTGCAGAAGGCCGTCGCCGAGGGTCTGAAGAGCAAGCGCAACATCGAGGCCGCCACGGTCGTCGGCAAGACGGTCGCCGAGCGCGCCCGGGCCGCCGGTGTCGAGTCGGTTGCCTTCGATCGTTCGGGCTTCCGCTACCACGGCCGCATCAAGGCCCTGGCCGATGCCGCCCGCGAAGCCGGCCTGAAGTTCTAAGCAATTGCACCACAGGGCGCGGCTGGGCTGCTGGCCGCGCACCTTAAGTTCCATACAACTCCAAGCGGCGACCAAGCCGTAAACGTAAAGTCCCGGGCAAAACGTCCCGGGCGTACAGGAAACGAAGATGTCTTCGAATGATCGTGAAAATTCCGACGGGATGCTCGAAAAGCTCATCGCCGTCAACCGCGTGGCCAAGACGGTCAAGGGCGGTCGCCAGATGAGTTTCACCGCGCTCACGGTAGTGGGCGATGGCGAAGGCCGCGTCGGCTTCGGTTATGGCAAGGCACGTGAAGTGCCGGTCGCCATCTCCAAGGCCATGGAGCGCGCGCGTCGCCAGATGGTGAGCATCGAACTGAACAACGGCACCCTGTGGTACGCCATCAAGGCCAACCACGGCGCTGCCCGCGTCTACATGCAGCCCGCTTCCGAGGGTACCGGCGTGATCGCCGGTGGTGCCATGCGCGCCGTGCTCGAAGTGGTCGGCGTGAAGGACGTCCTGGCCAAGGCCGTGGGTTCGCGTAACCCGATCAACCTGGTCCGCGCCACCATCAAGGGCCTGCAGGCCGTGGCCTCGCCCAAGCGCATCGCCGCCAAGCGTGGCAAGACGATCGAAGAGGTACTGGGTAATGGCTAAGAAGAACGAAGCCGCCGCTGCCGTCGGCACCGTGCGCGTGCGCCTGGTCAAGGGCCTGCGCGGCGTCCAGGGTCGCCATCGCCTGAGCGTGAGGGCCCTGGGCCTGAGCAAGATCAACGATGTGCGCGATTTGAAGGATTCCCCCCAGGTCCGTGGCCTTATCAACACGGTCTACTACCTGGTTCGGGTCGAGGAGTAAATCATGCGTCTGAATGACATCAAGCCCGGCAAGGGCTCCCGCAAGACCCGCCTGCGGGTGGGTCGCGGTATCGGTTCGGGTCTCGGCAAGACCGCGGGGCGCGGTCACAAGGGTCAGCACGCTCGCGCTGGTGGTACGCATCGCGTCGGTTTCGAAGGCGGCCAGATGCCGCTGCAGCGCCGCCTGCCCAAGGTCGGCTTCCGCTCGCACAAGAAGGTTGAGACCCAGCAGGTGTTCCTGTACCAGCTGGCCAACCTCAAGGGCGACGCGTTCGACCTGGTCACGTTGCATGCGGCGGGCCTGGTGGACAGCCGCGCCAAGAAGGTCAAGATCGTCGCCAAGGGCGAGATCGGCCGCAAGATCAAAACGACGGGGCTCCTGGCCACCGCCGGCGCCAAGGCAGCCATTGAGGCTGCCGGCGGAAGCGTGGAGTAGTCGCGTGGCCGGAGCTCAGGGCAATACGCTCGGCTCGCTGGGCAAGCTGACGGAACTGCGTCAGCGCATCTTCTTTGTGATTGGTGCGCTGGTCGTCTTCCGCCTGGGCTCGTTCATCCCGGTCCCGGGCGTCAATCCGGAGGCGATGACTCGCCTGGTGGAGCAGGGCGGCGGTCTGATGGGCATGTTCAACATGTTCTCCGGCGGCTCGCTGGCCCGCTTTTCGATCTTCGCATTGGGCGTGGTGCCCTACATCTCGGCATCGATCGTGGTGCAGATGATGGGCTCGGTCATCCCCTCCCTGGCGCAGTTGCGCAAGGAAGGCGAGGCCGGTCGTCGCAAGATGACCATGTACACGCGCTTCGGCACCGTTGGCCTGGCCGCCTTCCAGGCGTTCATGCTGGCGGTGGGGTTCCAGGGCCAGGTGGCCCAGGGTTCAGGCGCACCGGTGGTATACCTGCCGGGTGCCGGGTTCGTGATGTCGGCGGTGGTTGGCCTGACGGCTGGCACCATGTTCCTGATGTGGCTGGGTGAACAGATCACCGAGCGCGGCATCGGTAACGGCATCTCGCTGTTGATTTTCGCCGGTATCGTGGCGGGGCTTCCGGGCGCCGTGGCGCATACCCTGACCATGGCCTCGAACAACGAGCTCACGCCGCTGCGCCTGATCATGGTAGTTGTGGTGATGCTGGCCACGATCGCCTTCGTGGTGTTCATGGAGCGGGGGCAGCGGCGGATCACGGTCAATTACGCACGCCGCCAGGGTGGCCAGCGGGCGTATATGAACCAGACCTCCCATCTGCCGCTGAAGATCAACATGGCGGGCGTCATTCCGCCGATCTTCGCCTCGAGCCTGTTGCTTTTCCCGGCAACCGCCGCCAACTGGTTGGACAAGTCGCATCAGTCCCGCTGGCTGCAGTACCTCACGACGTCGTTGACCCAGGGAGAGCCGGTCCACGACCTCGTGTTCGCCCTGCTGGTGATCGCGTTCGCCTTCTTCTACACGGCGATTGTCTTCAATTCGCAGGAAACGGCGGACAACCTCAA
Organism: Pinirhizobacter sp.; assembly: GCF_035317885.1. GTDB lineage: Bacteria > Pseudomonadota > Gammaproteobacteria > Xanthomonadales > Rhodanobacteraceae > Pinirhizobacter. Next base: position 4,765 of record NZ_DATHFX010000404.1, on the reverse strand, counting down.
GCGCTCCGGCGCGCTGATCCCAGGCATCCGCCCGGGTCGCGCCACCGGGGAGTACATCGATGCCGTGATGACCCGCCTTACCGGTGTGGGCGCGCTGTACCTGGTGCTGGTCTGCCTGGTACCGACGTTCATGCAGAACCTGTGGCACGTGCCGTTCTACTTCGGCGGCACTTCGCTGCTGATCGTGGTGGTCGTGGTGATGGACTTCACTGCACAGGTGCAGGCGCACCTGGTCAGCCACCAGTACGAGAGTTTGCTCAAGAAGTCCAACTTGCGCCGAAGCTGAACGCGGCGCAGGCCCCCAAAACCGTGGAGGGCAGTGGCCTTAGGGCCGCAGGGCTTTCCGTTTGATTCAATTCAGGTTAGAATTGCGCGTTTACCGCGCACGAAACGCATCGGAGATAGAACATCATGGCGCGCATCGCGGGTGTCAATTTGCCGGTCCAGAAGCATGTCTGGGTCGGATTGCAGAGCATTTACGGCATCGGCCGTAGCCGGGCCAAGCAGGTCTGTGTGGACGCGGGTGTTACCCCGACCACCCAGATCAAGTCGCTGAGCGAGGGCGAAGTGGAGAAGCTTCGCGCCGAGATCGCCAAGTACACCGTCGAGGGCGACCTCCGCCGTGAGATTGGCATGGCCGTCAAGCGCCTGATGGACCTGGGCTGCTACCGCGGCCTCCGCCACCGTCGTGGCCTGCCGGTGCGCGGTCAGCGCACGCGTACCAATGCACGCACCCGCAAGGGTCCGCGTCGCCCGATCAAGAAGTAACGGATTCCATTATGGCTAAGCCGGTTAAAACCAAGAAGAAGATCAAGCGTGTTGTCACGGATGCCGTGGCCCACGTGCAGGCTTCCTTCAACAACACCATCGTCACTATCACCGACCGCCAGGGTAATGCCCTGTCGTGGGCGACGGCTGGCGGCGCGGGTTTCCGCGGTTCGCGCAAGTCCACCCCGTTCGCTGCCCAGGTTGCCGCCGAGAAAGCCGGCCGCGCCGCCGGCGATTACGGTGTGAAGACGGTCGAGGTTCGCATCAAGGGCCCTGGCCCCGGCCGCGAGTCCGCCGTACGTTCGTTGAACGCACTGGGTTACAAGGTGCTCAACATTATTGATGTCACGCCGATTCCGCACAACGGCTGCCGTCCCCCCAAGAAGCGTCGAGTCTAAGGAGACCACCATGGCCCGTTATCGTGGAGCTACCTGCAAACTCGCCCGTCGCGAGGGTGCGGATCTCGGTCTGAAGAGCCCGGCGCGCGCGCTGGACTCCAAGTGCAAGCTGGAAAACAAGCCCGGCCAGCATGGCGCCAACAAGCGCGCCCGTCTGTCGGATTACGCCGTGCAGTTGCGTGAGAAGCAGAAGGTCAAGCGCATCTACGGCGTGCTTGAGCGCCAGTTCTCGAACTATTACACCAAGGCCTCGACCCAGAAGGGCAACACGGGTGAGAACCTGCTGCGCCTGCTGGAACAGCGCCTGGACAACGTCGTCTACCGCATGGGCTTCGCGGTCACCCGCGCCCAGGCCCGCCAGCTTGTCTCGCACAAGGCTGTCGTGGTCAACGGCAAGAAGGTCAATGTTCCCTCTTTCCACGTTCGCCCGGGTGACGAAGTCTCCCTGACCGAACGTGCCAGGACGCAGTTGCGCGTGCAGGAAGCGGCCACCGTGTATGACACGATGGACCTCCGCCCGATGTGGGTCGAAGTGGATGCCAAGAAGTTCGCGGGGACCTTCAAGTCCGTGCCGGACCGTGGCGACCTGCCGGCCGATATCAACGAAGCGCTGATCGTCGAGCTTTACTCGAAGTAATTCACCGGAGCCTTGCATGGCAGTTTCGTCAACTAGTGTGCTGCGGCCACGCGGCCTCAGCGTCGAGCAACTTGGTGCGAATCGCGCCAAGGTCGTGGTCGAGCCGCTCGAGCGTGGTTTCGGCCACACCCTGGGCAACGCGCTGCGTCGCGTGCTGCTCTCGTCCATCCCCGGTAGCGCGATCGTCGAGGTTGAAATCGACGGCGTGCTGCACGAGTACACCACGCTCGAGGGCCTGCAGGAAGACGTGATTGAAGTCCTGCTGAACCTGAAGGACGTCGCGATCCGCCAGCATAGCGGCGATGAGGTCACCCTCACGCTGTCGAAGAAGGGCAAGGGCGTGGTCACCGCCGGCGATATCGCCGTCGACCACTCGGTGGAGATCGTCAACCCCGAGCACGTGATCTGCCACCTCACCAAGGACGTCGCCCTCAACATGCGCCTGAAGGTGCGTCGCGGCGTCGGCTACCAGCCGGCCAGCGCGCGCCAGCACCCGGACGATGACACCCGTCCGATCGGCCGCCTGCAGCTGGATGCCTCGTTCGCCCCGGTCCTGCGCGTGGCCTACGAAGTGGACGCCGCCCGTGTGGAGCAGCGCACCAACCTCGACAAGCTCGTGCTCGACATCGAGACCAACGGCACCATCGGCGCGGAAGATGCCGTCCGCAAGGCCGCGGAGATCATCAACGACCAGCTGGGCGTATTCGGCGATTTCTCGCGCCGCGAAAGCGACACCAGCAAGGCGGAGAAGGGCGGTTTCGATCCGCTGCTGCTACGCCCGATCGACGACCTCGAGCTGACCGTTCGTTCGGCCAACTGCCTGAAAGCCGAGAGCATCTACTACATCGGCGATCTGGTTCAGAAGACCGAAGTGGAGCTGCTGAAAACCCCGAACCTGGGCAAGAAGTCGCTTACCGAAATCAAGGACGTGCTGGGCGGTCGTGGACTCGCCCTCGGCATGAAACTGGAAAACTGGCCGCCGCCGGGCCTCTCGCACGGCATGCAGCTGGGCTAAGCCCCGCTTAGCCCTCTTTAGAACTGGAACAAGACCATGCGCCACCAAAAATCCGGACGCAAACTCAACCGCACGAGCAGCCATCGTGAAGCCATGTTCCGCAACATGGCCTCTTCGCTGGTCAAGCACGAGCTGATCCGCACGACCTTGCCTAAGGCCAAGGAACTGCGTCGCGTCGCCGAACCGCTGATCACCCTGGCCAAGAACGATGGCGTTGCCAATCGTCGTCTTGCTTTCGCGCGCTTGCGCGACAAGCAGGCCGTCGGCAAGCTCTTCGTCGAACTCGGTCCCCGTTATCGCGAACGCGCCGGCGGTTACCTGCGCATCCTCAAGTGCGGCTTCCGTCCGGGTGACAATGCGCCGATGGCGTACGTGGAACTGGTCGATCGCCCGCAGGTCGAGGCTGTCGACGCCGAATAACGCTTAACACCGCGTTCTTCAAACGCAAAAGCCCCGGCCGGGAAACCTGCCGGGGCTTTTGCGTTACTGCAATTGTTTCATTTGTAACGCTTGCAACGCGGGACTTCCCTCATCGCCGGCTTGCGCGTAACGTGACTATCCCGCACTGCATCATGACCCTATGAACCCCTTCGCCTGGTCCTTTCGCTCCCGCTATGCCCTCGGTTTCGTCGTTTGTGCCGGCCTGATGGGGTTCGCCCTGTACGCGCAGTACGTGATGAACCTCGATCCGTGCCCGCTGTGCATCTTCCAGCGCGTAGCCGTGTGCTTGATGGGTTTGTTCTTCCTTATCGGCGCACTGCATGGCCCTGCGCGCGGCGGCCGCAAGGTGTACGCCACGCTGGTGGTGCTGGGCGGGCTCGCCGGCATCGTCGTGGCCGGGCGCCATCTTTGGTTGCAGAGCCTGCCAGCTTCCGAAGTGCCCTCCTGTGGGCCGGGGCTGGCCTATCTCTGGGACACATTCCCACTGCTGAAGATGTTCAAGCTCGCCTTCACTGGTTCCGGTGAGTGCGCCAAGATCGAACCCATCCTGGGCCTGCCGATGCCGGCCTGGACCCTCCTTTGGTTCATCGTGCTTTCCATCTGGGCCTTGCTGCCCGGTACCCGCCGCAACCGCAACACCCTACGTCCGCTACAGGCCAGCCGCTTATGAAACTGCATCCCGTGAACGAAGCCGCCCAATGGGCCCCGGAATCCTGGGCGACGCGTACCGCGCTCCAGCAGCCGGCCTATGAGGACGCCACGGAACTTAGCGATGTGCTGGCCGAGCTCGGGCAACTGCCTCCCCTGGTTACTTCATGGGAGGTGCTCACGCTCAAGGAGCGCCTGGCCGAGGCCCAGGAAGGCAAGCGCTTCCTTTTGCAGGGCGGTGATTGCGCCGAAAGCTTCGCTGACTGCAACAGCTCGATCATCTCCAACCGGCTCAAGGTACTGCTGCAGATGAGCCTGGTACTGGTGCACGGGTTGAAGCGTCCGGTACTGCGCGTGGGCCGCTTCGCCGGGCAGTACGCCAAGCCGCGCTCGGCCGATACCGAAACCCGCGAAGGCGTTACCCTGCCGGCCTTCCGTGGCGACCTCATCAACAGCCCGGACTTCACGCCCGCCGCCCGCCGCGCCGATCCGCGTCGCCTGATCAAGGCCCATGCCCGCTCGGCGATGACGATGAACTTCGTCCGCGCGCTCATCGATGGCGGCTTTGCCGATCTCCACCATCCCGAATACTGGGACCTGGCCTGGGTGGAGCATTCCCCGCTGGCTGCCGAGTACCGCCGCATGGTGGCGAGTATCGGCGATTCCCTGCGCTTCATGGAGACCCTCGCCGGCCAGTCGATCAACAGCTACCAGCGGGTGGATTTCTACACCTCGCATGAAGCGCTGTTGCTGCACTACGAGCAGGCGCTTACCCGCCAGGTGCCGCGCCAGTGGGGCTGGTTCAACCTGTCCACGCATTTCCCATGGATCGGCATGCGCACCGCCGCGCTCGATGGC
>NZ_DATHFX010000403.1:0-9095 GCF_035317885.1 Pinirhizobacter sp. | reverse complement strand
GCCGTGTTCCAAGCACCTCGCCGGGACCACGCAGTTCCAGGTCTTTCTCAGCGATGCGAAAGCCATCGTTGGTCAGTCGCATCACCTGCAACCGCTCCTTCGCCAGCAACGACAAAGGCGTGCGGTACAGCAGCACGCAATTGGACACGACACTGCCGCGGCCCACGCGGCCGCGCAACTGGTGCAACTGGGCCAGTCCCAGGCGCTCGGCATTCTCGATCACCATCAGGCTGGCATTGGGCACATCCACGCCCACCTCGATCACGGTGGTGGCCACCAGCACGGCAATGTTGCCAGCCTTGAAGGCGTCCATCGTGGCCTGCTTGTCCTTCGGCTTCATGCGCCCGTGGATCAGCGAAACCTGCACGCCCACCAGGGCCGCGCTCAGTTCCGCATGCGCGACCTCCGCCGCTTGCGCATTGAGCTGCTCGGATTCCTCGATCAGGGTACATACCCAATACACCTGCCGCCCTTCCGCGCAGGCCACGCGGATGCGTTCGATCACTTCTTCACGGCGTGCACTGGACACCGCCACGGTAACCACAGGCGTTCGGCCCGGCGGCAATTCATCGATGGAGGAAACATCCAGGTCCGCGTAGGCGCTCATGGCCAGCGTGCGCGGGATCGGCGTGGCGGTGAGCACGAGCTGGTGGGGTACCATGTCGCCCTCGGCGCCCTTGTCGCGCAGGGCCAGGCGCTGGTGCACGCCGAAGCGGTGCTGTTCGTCCACGATCACCAGGCCAAGCTTGTCGAACACCACGCCTTCCTGCATCAGCGCGTGCGTGCCCACCACCACGTGCGCACCGCCGGCGGTGCGCTCGAGCGCCGCCTTGCGCGCCCTGCCCTGCACCTTGCCGGCGAGCCACTGCACCTCCAGGCCCAAAGGCTCCAGCCACGTGCGGAAGTTGCGCAGGTGTTGCTCGGCCAGGAGCTCGGTGGGCGCCATCAGGGCCACCTGGTAACCGCTCTCCACCGCGGTGAGGGCGGCTAGCGCCGCCACGATCGTCTTGCCGCTGCCGACATCGCCCTGCACCAGGCGCAACATCGGATGGCCGCGCTTGAGGTCGTCGGTGATCTCACCCGCCACGCGCTGCTGGGCGCCGGTCAAGCTAAAGGGCAACGAAGCAAGTAAACGTTCGGCCAGCACTCGGCCGCGGCCCAGCTTCGGTGCGCGGCGCGCCTTCACCTGCGCGCGCATGCGGCGCAGGGTGAGATGCTGGGTAAGCAATTCCTCGAAGGCAAGGCGCCGCTGCATCGGGTGGCGACCCTGTTCAAGCCTGAGCAAATCCGTGTCCGGCGGCGGACGGTGCACGTACATCAGCGCATCGCGCAACGGGGCCATCTGCAAGGGCTCGAGCAACGAGCGCGGCAACAGTTCGATGCTCTCGTCGCCGGGCAGCAACGCCAGCGCCTTGCCGATCACGCTGGCCAGGCGTTTCTGGCCAAGGCCTTCGCCAGTGGAGTAGATCGGCGTCAGCCGGTCCTCCACCGCCAGTTCGACATCGGCCTCCACTCGCGTGTACTGCGGATGGATCACCTCCAGGCCAAAACCCACCTGGCGCACCTCGCCGAAGCAAAGCAGGCGCGTGCCCACCTTGAGTTGCTCCACCTGGCTGCGGTGAAAGTGAAAGAAGCGCAGCACGATGGCATCACCGTTGTCATCAGCCAGGGCAACCTTCAACTGCGGCCGGAAGCGGAAGCCGCGCTCGACGTTGGTCACCGTGCCCTCGAATTGCGCCTGCTCACCGTGGCGCAGGTCGCCGATGGCGGCGATGGTGGTGCGGTCTTCGTAACGCAGCGGCAGGTGAAACCAGAGGTCCTGCACGGTGTTGAGGCCGATCCGCCCCAGGGTATCGGCGAGCGCCGGCCCGACGCCGGGCAACGCCGTCACCGGCGCGGTACCGGGATCGGCAACAGGTACGGGAGCGGTGGTGCGAGCGGGCATGACGAAGAGCCTAACCGAGCCCGCCACCATGGCGTAACCCGGTACGCATCATCCATCGTGTCAGCGAGTACTTAATCGAGCACCATCACGGCATCAACCTCCACCTGGGCAGCCTTGGGCAAGCCCGAGACCTCGATGGTGGAACGCGCAGGGAACGGCGCCCGGAAATATTCAGCCATCACCTGGTTGACGGTGGCGAAATTCGCAAGGTCCGTAACGTAGATGCCAACGCGAACGATCTTGTCCAGCGAGCCGCCAGCAGCCTCGGCCACGGCTTTGAGGTTGTCGAAAACACGGCGCGTCTGCGCGGCGATATCGCCTTCGATCAAATTGCCCGTTGCCGGATCCAGTGGAATCTGGCCGGAGAAATATACGGTGTTGCCGGCACGCACGGCCTGGGAATAAGGGCCAATGGCGCCTGGGGCACGGTCGGTAGAAATGATGTCTGTGGTCATGTCGGCTGTTACCTCGGAAGCTGCCTGCTGGAGCGAGGCACGATAGTAAACGATCAATCGGGGTGACCGGCAGAACTCCTACATGGCGGCTCCATCCTGGCAGACGAAGTGATTCATCGACGACACGTCCAAACGCTCGCTTGCTTGTTTTTCGAGGCTAGACTGAGCGGTCGCTAAGTACCAGGTAGGGATGGTCCTCAAGCGTGAAATCCGCCACATGGCGCATGCCCAGGCGTTGATGCGCGCGAATGGAGGCCTTGTTGTCGGCGCGGATGAAAAGAACTGCCTCGCGATCGGGGAGATGGTGTTGCAAACCCGCGTACAACTTCGCCAGCAGGCCTTGCCCACGCTCGGAGTCGGCAACGCACGCGGGGCCATAGACATAGGCATCTGCATCGCCGGGCCAAGCGGCCAGCATCGCGCGTACCGATGGTGGCGCCGAGGCATTGCTTTTCGATGAACTGAACAGGACACCGACAACGTTGCCGCCTCGACGCGCCACGATCACCGGCGAATCGCCCAATGCCATTCCGACGACCTTGTCGCGCGGGAACTCCCCGGTTAGCGAACCACCCCGGGACGGCGCATTTTCCTGCAACAGCGCAGCGATACCATCGATGTCCACTTCCGTGGCACTCGCTATGTCGTACATGGCTAACTCCTTTTGCCAGCGGACCCTATAACGGGTGTCGATACACGCCGCTGACCACGCCGGTGCGGCGCACGCGGCGCATCACCTCGGCCAGGTGGGTACGGCTGCGCACCTCGATGGCGAATAGCAAGGTGGCGGCGCTGGAATCGCGCTCGATGTACTCGACGTTCTCGATGTTCGATTCGGCCGCGGCGATGGCGGCAGCCACCGTGGCCAGCACGCCGGGGCGGTTCAGTACCTCGATGCGTAGCTGGGCGCGGTAATCGCCGCTCACATCGCGATCCCACTCGATGGCGACGCAACGCTCGGGGGATTTTCTGAACTCCACCATGTTCGGGCATTCCACACGGTGCACCACGATACCCTTGCCCGACGAGAGGTAACCGACGATGTCGTCGCCCGGCAGCGGATGGCAGCAGTTGCCGAAGGTGAGCACGCCGCGCTCGGCGCCGGTGATACGGATTTTCTCACCGGGACCGGCATCGGCAACCAAAGGCGCGCCGCCCCCGCCCAATGCGGCTACCAGCTGGGTCGCCACCTGGTCGGGCATGCGGTTGCCCAGGGCGATGTCGGCCAGGAGTTCTTCCAGGCGCTTGAGCTTGGCGTCGTCCAGGTAGCGCTGCAGAGTGGGGGCGGGAATGGCATCCAGGCTGGTGCCGCGCGCGTCGAGCGCGCGGTCGAGCATGCGGTGGCCGAAGTCGACGGCGTCCTCGTGCTGCAGGTGCTTCAAGTACTGGCGAATGGCCGTTCGCGCCTTGCCGGTGACCACCGACTCCAGCCATGCCGGATTGGGTACGGCCGAAGGCGCAGTGATGATCTCCACCTGTTGGCCGGACACCAGCCGCGTGCGCAGCGGCACCAGCTTTTTATCCACGCGCGCGGCCACGGCGTGATCACCGACGTCCGTGTGCACGGCATAGGCGAAGTCGAGCGCAGTGGCGTGCCGAGGCAGCGAGAATATCTCCCCGCGCGGCGTGAACAGGTAGACCTCGTCGGGGAAGAGGTCGATCTTGACGTTCTCGAGGAACTCCGCAGCTGAGGGCGTGTTGGCCTGGCTGTCGGCCAGCGCCGAAAGCCACTCACGGGCCCGCGCCTGGGCGCTGTTCGACGATGATGATCCTGTTTTGTAGGCCCAGTGGGCGGCCACGCCGCGTTCGGCGACGGAGTCCATTTCGGCCGTGCGGATCTGGATCTCGATGGGCGCGCCGAAGGGCCCGAGCAACACTGTATGCAGCGACTGGTAACCGTTCGCCTTGGGGATGGCGATGAAATCCTTGAAGCGGCTGTCGACCGGCTTGTACAGGCCGTGCACGGCGCCCAGGGCCTGGTAGCAGTGCATGGCGGAGTCTGTCACCACCCGAAAACCGTAGACATCCATCAATTGCGCGAACGATTTGTGCTCGTTGCGCATCTTCGAATAGATGCTCCAGGGCGACTTGATGCGGCTGATGGCACGGCCGGGAATATGGTCGGCGGCCAGGCGCCCTTCCAGGGCCGTCTCGATGCGCGCCATGGCTTCACGCCGGTTGCCCAGCGCGGCGCGGATGCGCTCGGAGATCACCCGGTGGCGATCGGGGTACATCGCACGGAAGCCTAAGTCCTGCAGTTCCGCCTTGAACTTGTTCATGCCCAGTCGCTGGGCGATGGGCGCGTAGATCTCCAGCGTTTCACGGGCGATGCGCCGACGGGATTCGGCGTCCTTCGCACCGAGCGTGCGCATGTTGTGCAGGCGGTCGGAAAGCTTGATCAGGATCACGCGCAGGTCGCGCGCCATCGCCAGCAACATCTTGCGGAAGCTTTCCGCATCGGCTTCGGCGCGGCTGGTGAACTGCATCTTGTCGAGTTTGGTGACGCCGTCGACAAGCTCGGCCACAGTAGTGCCGAATTCACCTTCCAGTTGCGCGCGCCCAAGATGGGTATCTTCCAGCGTGTCGTGCAGGATCGCCGCGATGATGGTCTCGGCATCCAGGCCAAGGTCGGCCAGGATGGTGGCCACGGCCACCGGATGGGTGATGTACGGCTCGCCGGATTTACGCGTCTGCCCTTCGTGCGCCTCGGCGCCGACGATGAAGGCACGACGGATCCTTGCCACCTGCTCGGCCGGCAGGTAGGTGGACACCTTGTCTTCGAGGGCAAGGACATAAGGCGGCACGTCGGCGACGGCGCCCGGAGGGGTAAGCGGAGCGACTTCCATGTTCGCTACGGTCGTCTCGGTGGACGACCGTCTCCATGCGTTCGGCGGGCAGGCGCAGTTCGCGCGCGTGCCGCGCGTGGTTCAAGGGTGGGCCGGCTACAGCCCGGGTCCATCAGTCATCCCCACCCTTGGAGAGGTCGTCATCCACTTCCGTGGCGGCCCACTCCAGGGCTTCGCGCTCGGCGCGCTCGCGCTCGACGCGGTCGATTTCGTCGATCATCGTCATATTGACGCGATTGCCGGCGATTTCACGCAGGGCGAGCACGGTCGGCTTGTCGTTGTGGGCGTCGATGGTGGGCTCGGCACCCTTTTCCAGCTGACGTGCGCGTTTGGTCGCCATGAGCACGAGCTCAAAGCGGTTGTCGACTACCTCGAGGCAGTCTTCGACGGTGATACGGGCCATTTTCTCAAAGTCCTTGACATTAAAGACACTTCTGACGAAGGAGTGTACTGGCCGAGACGCTTGGCTGGCAATGACGGCCGGGGGTATGATGCCCGGTCCCGTGGGGGCGGGTGCTGGCAGATTAGCAAACTACGCGGTACACTAAACAAGGATTTCCCCGTTGCCCTCACCCAAGGCCCCCTCCTTGAACGCCCGAATCCTTCGCCGTGCCTTGCCGGTTTTAGCCTTGGCACTGCTCGCTGGCTGCAAAATCGCGCCGCCCCGCACCGACGATCCCTACGAGAACTTCAACCGCAAGAGCTACGCGGTGAACGACGCCCTGGACAAGGCATTCATCCGTCCAGTGGCCGTGGGCTACCGGAAAGTCACCAATCCGCCGGTACGCCGTGCGTTCAGTGACTTCTTCACCAATATCCGCATGCCCATCACGGTCGCCAACGACCTGCTGCAAGCCAAGCCCAAGGCTGCCGCGGAAGGCACCGGCCGTTTCCTGGTCAACCTTACCCTGGGCGTGGGCGGCTTCTTCGACCCGGCCAGCCAGTTGGGCCTGCCCCTGGATGACACCGACTTCGGCATTACCCTGGCCCACTGGGGCGTGCCCGAAGGTCCGTACCTGGTGATCCCACTGGTCGGCCCGACCACCGCCCGCGACGTCTGGCGCCTGCCGGTGGACAGCTATTTCTTCGATCCCTTGAGCATCTACTCCCGGAACCACGACTTCAAGGACGGCCAGTACTACTTGCCGCAAGTGATGTACCTGGTAACCCTACGCTCGCGCGGCATCGATGCGGAAAGCTTCCTGCAGTCGGCCTACGATCCCTACGTATTCATCCGCGACGCCTACCGCCAGCAGCGCCTGTACAGCCTCTACGACGGCAACCCGCCGGCAGAAATCATCCAGCAGATGCAGGGCCTGAACGAAAAAGGCTTCGACCCCGACGAACTGCTCGACGAACAGCACAAGTGGGAAAACCAGCAAAAGAAGCCTGCCAACCAATAGCTTCGTTGGGGGCTGCACGTCGCTCGGGCGTGTCGCAGGAGCCGGGGGCTATCGGCCTCGTCGCTCCGGTTACACCGGCGCTTGGGTAAGGAGGCCGCTACGCGGCTGTATTTGATGGCTTCGCCCCGGCGCGCACGCGCTGCGGGCGGGGGTTTTCGAGGCGACGTGCAGCAAAAACATAGGTGGGCGCTGTTGGTAAATTGCCACGGCACTCTGGCTGACGGCAGCGAGCAAGCCCTCGAGACACGCTGGGCCTCCGTGCTTTCCCTCCTGAACCTCACCGCCCGGGCGTGGCGGACAGCGCGGGCGGGGCCCAAGCGGGCGGCGCTCCGTGCGAAGGCGAAGGGCTTCGGACGGATCAGGCCCGCAGGGGGCCGGCCATGGACGGCCGGCCGTTTTCGCTGAGCCAGGATGGCGAATCGAAAACCCCCGGCCGAAGCCCGTCCCGATGGGGCGCAGCCATCAAACACGGCCGCGTAAGCGGCCTCCCTATCCCGAGGGTCGCCGCAGCAGGAGCGACGCCGCTTGGGCCCCGCCCGCGCTGCCCGCCACGCCCGAGATCGAGAGAGCTAGCGACTACCTGCCAGCATCGGCTCCACGTCGCTTACGCGTGCCAGGGCTCGCATGCCGTCGGGCATCCTGGCGACGGCGAGGCCGGGGGCTTCGGAGAGGATGGCCAGAACGCAGGCCAGGCCGGCGCTGTCGGCGCGACCAACGCCACCGAGATCCAGAGTGGTGGTGTTTGCCTGGCCGACTGCGGCGCGAACGTCCGCCAGCGCTTTTTGTGCGGTGGCGAAGGTCAGTTCGCCCGACACCGAGATCGTGTCGGGCTTGTCGCGGGTGACCGCGACGTTTTCGGAAGGGGCGACCTTACTTGCCACTGCCGCCGGCATCCTTCTGCATGGTGTCCAGGGCTTTTTCGCCCTGGGTTTCCAGGCTGGTGATGAGCTTGTCGATGCCGTCCTTGCGGATTTCGGCGTCTACCTGGTTGCGGTAGTTGGTGACGTAGGAAATACCTTCGATGATCACGTCGTAGGCTTTCCAGTCGCCGGTCTTGGACTTGCGGAAGGCGTAGTCCACGCTCACCGTCTTGCCGTCGTCCAGCACTACCTGGGTACGCACTACGCTGCGCTTGTTATCCAGGTCGCCGGTGAACGGCAGGACCTTGACCTTGCCGCGGGTGTAGTTGAGCAACCCTTCCGCGTAGCGATGGGTGATGGAGTTGTAGAACGCCTTGGCGAAGCGCTCACGCTGCTCGGGCGTCGCTTCGCGAGCGTGCTGGCCCAGTACCAGGATCGAGGCATAGTCGATGTCGAAGTGCGGCAGGAACACATCGTCGATCACGGCGATGAGTTTCTCGCGGTCTTTCTGCAATTCCGCCTGGTGGCCGTCGATGGCCTGGCCAAGCTGGTCGGCGATGGTTTGCACCACGGCCTGTGGGGACTGCTGCTGGGCGCCGGCGGCGGGGGCGTCCTGCGCCAGGACAGGCGCGGCGACGCCGGCAAGCCCGATGGCTGCGGCAAAAGCCAGGGAACGCAACATGGGAATCTCCTTGGGGGTGGGGGTCCGGCCGCGGGCTTATTTCTTGCCCGGGGCCGGGGGGTTCGACTGCTGCGGGTTGGACTGCGACGGCTGCCCGCTGCCGGCGTTGTTCTTGTTGTCGCTGGGCGAGCCATTGACCAGGAACTTGCCGATAAGGTCTTCCAGCTGCAGCGCCGATTGCGTCAGGACGACCTGGTCGCCGTCCTTGAGCATGTCCGGGCTGCCGCCGGGCTGGATCGCAACATACTGGCTGCCGATCAAACCGCTGGTGAATACGGCCGCCGCGGAATCGTCCGGGATCTGGTCGTAGCGCTTGTCGATATCGAGCGTAACCACGGCGTCGAGCTTGTCATTGGTAAGCACGACCTTGCCGACGCTGCCGATGGGTACGCCGGCGAGCTTCACCGTGGCACCTGGGGTCAGGGAGCCGACGTTGGTGAAGTGGCCCGTCACGTGGTACGTGCCGCCGATGCGGTCGGGTGCCGAGCCGCCGCCGAAGAAGCGGCCGAGCATGTCTTCGAGCTGCTGCGCAGGTTTGGTGAGCGCGATGTGGCCGCCGTCGTCAAGCGCCTTCTTCGAGCTTCCGAAGGACAGCCCAACGTATTGGTCGCCCAGCAAGCCACTGGTGAAGATGGTGGCCACCGAATCGTCCGGGATGCCCTTGTATTTCTCGTCGATGGCGAGTTTCACCGTGGCCTCCTCGTGGCCTGGGGTGAGCTCGATGGATTTGACCTGGCCGATGCGCACGCCGGCCACTTTCACCGGGGCTCTGGGCTTCAACTGGCCGACATTGGCGAACTGGGCATCGACGGTGTAGCTGGCACCTTGGCCGGTATTGGCTACCGATGTCGTCTGCGTGGCCAGGTACACCAGGGCGGCAAAACCGAGCACGATGAACAGGCCA
>NZ_DATHFX010000402.1:0-4050 GCF_035317885.1 Pinirhizobacter sp. | reverse complement strand
CCAGCTGCCACCCAGCCACATGCTGAAATAGGCCGGCACCAGGCACCAATAGGCCACCGAGACGCAGTAGTGGTCGAAGAAGCTGATGCCCTGTCCACGGATGACGAAGAAATCGACCAGCACGGCTTCGGCCATCAGCAGCGGGAAGGCCCAGCGTGCCGAGCCGCGCAACCAGAAACCGCCGAGGAAGAACACCGCCCAGGTGGCGTCGGGCAGGGCGCCGAAGTGGTTCACGCGGGTGGCGGCCATCACGATGGCGAGCAGCGCGAAAATGCCGGTGCGCTGTACGTGCGTCAAAGCCATGGGGTCGACTCCACTTCGAAAGATTCAGTTGGACAATTCTCATTCTAGCACTGCGGGCCGCCGGACCCGGCAACGCGTATTATTGGCGGATGACCGACGCGCACCCCATCCTCATCGTCGGCGGTGGCCTGGTCGGCGCCAGCCTCGCCATCGCGCTGGACGCCGCCGGCCGCGACGCCATCCTGGTGGAGGCCGGCGCCCCGCGTGTGCCCGCGCCTGCCGCTCCCGGCGACCGCAACCTGGCACTGGCACGAGCCACCGTGAACGGCCTCATCGCCATCGACGCCTGGGAGCACGCCCGCGCGGCGGCCACGGCCATCACCGATATCCACGTTACCCGGGCAGGCGACTTCGGTAGCGTGCGGCTTTCGGCCCGGGCCGCCGGCGTGGACGCCATGGGGTGGACCTTGCCCGCTCCCGCGCTGGGCGCGGCCCTGGCGAGCCGGCTCGACCATTGCACCCGGTTGCAAAGGCTGGCACCGGCGCGCCTGGAGGCATTGGAATACCAGGACGACGCCTGGCAGGCCCGACTGGCCACACCCGACGGTGTGCGAACCGTCCACGCCGCCCTGCTGGTCGGTGCCGATGGCACCGATTCCTTCGTGCGTGCAAACCTGGGCATCGGCACCGACGACATCGACTACCAGCAGTCGCTTTTCGTCGCCACTGCCACGCCGGCGCGTGCCCACCAAATGCGCGCCTTCGAGCGTTTCACCGACGATGGCCCGGTGGCCATCCTGCCGCTGGCGCAGGGGCGGGTGGGCATCATCGTCACCGTCGCCGCTGCCGATGCCGACCACATGCAGGCCATGGCGGACGACGATTTCTGCGCCGAGGTGCAGCGCCGCTTCGGCTGGCGACTGGGCAAGCTCACACGTCCCGGTCCGCGTTTCCGCCACGACATTCGCCGTGTGGCTGCATCCCGCCTCGTCGGGCCGCGTGCCGTGCTGGTGGGCAATGCCGCCCAGACCATCCACCCGATTGGTGCACAGGGCTTCAACCTGGGTCTGCGCGACGCACTCACGCTGGCCGAGCTTGCAGCTCCCGCGGCCGATCCCGGCGATGCACGATTGCTGGCCGCCTATGCAGGGCGCCGGCAGGCCGACCGCGAAGCCACCATGACCATGAGCCACGGCCTGGCTAGCCTTGCGTGCCTCCCCGAACCCGCCCTGGGCCCATTGCGTTCGCTGGCTATGCTGGCGATGGGTGCGCCGCCGCTTCGTGCCGCGATGACGGCGCGCGGCATGGGCCTGCGCGCTGGTGCTCCCATTGCGGTGCGCGAAGGGCACGCATGAGCACGCGGCGCAGCTCATCCTTGCTGGATGTCGCCGTGGTCGGCGGCGGCATGGTGGGCGCCGCGGCAGCACTGGCACTGGCACGCGAGGGCTTCCATGTGGGTCTGCTGGAGGCGCGGGATCCTGCGCCCTGGAGGCCCGATGACGAAGTGGATTTGCGCGTGGTCGGCCTGGCCGAGTCGTCCGTTGCCCTGCTGGAGGAACTCGGTGCGTGGGACGCTATCCGCGCCGCCCGCGCCAGCGCCTACCGGCACATGCACGTGTGGGACGAAGTCACCGGCAGCGCCATCGACTTCGATGCCGGTGATCGTGGCCGCAAGGCGCTGGGCTGGATCGTCGAGAACAACCTGGTGCAGCAGGAGCTTTTCCAGCGATTGCCAGGCGCGGGGGTGACGGTACGCAGTCCGGCCGTGGTGTCTGCGTGGCACGCCGATGCCGACCGTTCCACCCTCACGCTTGACGATGGCAGTACGGTGCACGCCCGCGTGGTGGTGGCTGCCGATGGTGGCGCTTCGCCTCTTCGTGCCATGGCCGGCATCGGGGTGAAAGGCCGCGACTACAACCAGCGCGCCGTCGTTGCCCATGTGTCCCACGAGCGACCACACCAGGCCACGGCCTGGCAACGCTTCCTGCTCGGCGGTCCATTGGCCTTGCTGCCGCTGGCCGATGGCCGCAGTTCCATCGTATGGTCGCTGCCCGAGGCGGAGGCTGCGAGGATCCTTTCCTTGAGCGACGCCGATTTCAGGCATGAGCTTGGCGTGACCAGTGATTTCCGGCTTGGGCCGATCATGGCCACCAGCAAGCGCACGGCCTTCCCGTTGCGCATGCAACTGGCAAAGAGCTACCAGGCAGGGCGCTTCGTGCTGCTTGGGGACGCCGCCCATACCGTGCATCCGCTGGCCGGCCAGGGCGTGAATATTGGCTTTCGCGATGTCGCTGAGCTCCGCGACACGTTGCGCGACGCACGCACGCGCGGCGCGGACATCGGCGCCGCCCATGTGTTGCGCCGCTACGCCCGCCGCCGCCGCAGCGCCGATGAACTCGATGCCTTGTCGTTCGATGCGCTCGCGCGGATCTATGCCGCGCAATGGTCACCCGTGGTCGCCGCGCGTGCACTGGGCGTGGCCGCGCTCAACGCGATTGCACCGCTGAAGAATCTGCTCATCGCCCACGCCAGTGGGCGATGACTCATCGTAAGTCCACTAATGGAGAAATGTTCATGCGTATGAGGCAATGGTTGTTCGGAAGTATCGTGTTCGCAATCGCAAGCGTCGCGCAGGCGGCGATGGTGGCAAAACCGGTGAGCTGGACGCAGGACGGCAAGACCTTCGACAGCGTGCTGGTGTACGACGATGCGGTGAAAACACCGCGCCCGGGCTTGGTGATGGTGCCCAACTGGTATGGCGTGAACGACATGGCCATCGCCAAGGCCAAGATGATCGCCGGCAAGGATTACGTGATCCTGCTCACCGACATGTACGGCAAGGGCGTGCGTCCGACCAACGACGACGAAGCAGGCGTCGCAGTCAAGCCGTTCTATGCCGATCGCTCGTTGATGAAGAAGCACGTTACCAAGGCACTTGAAGAGCTCAAGGCCCAGGTGGGCAAGGCGCCGATCGATGGCTCGCGCCTGGCGGCCATCGGCTTCTGCTTCGGTGGCTCGGCCGTGCTCGACCTCGTTCGCAGCGGCGCCGACATCGCCTCGGTGGTGACCTTCCACGGCATCCTGTCCACCGACGATGCTGCCCAGGCGAAGAACATCAAGGCCAAGGTACTGGTATTGAACGGCGCCGACGACAGCAATGTGCCCAACGACCAGAAGGCCGCCTTCGAGAAGGAGATGCGCGATGCCAAGGTCGACTGGACCCTCGTCGACTACGGCAACACCGTGCACTGTTTCACCGAGAAGGAAGCCACCGGCAAGGCGGGCAATTGCCGCTACGACGAGAAGTCGGCCACGCGCGCGTATGCCGCGATGCACGAGTTCATCGCCGCGGGGTTCAAGAAGTAAAAGTCGCGGAAGCCGGGGTCAGAGTATTCACTCTGACCCCCAATCCCGCCGACCTGTTGTCTACCGGCCGGACACCGCGCGCAGCAGTTCGCCGTCGGTGTCCTGGCTTTGCTCCCAGTACATCACGCCGCCCAGGTGCAACCTCTTGACGAAGGCCACCTTGGCGGCGATTGATTGGGGGTCGTCATAAGTGATGAAGCTGCGGGTGGTGGCGTTCCATAGGTACGGCGCCTGGGCATCGGCATCCCAGTAGCGCTTGAAGCCATTCGTGTCGACGTATTTCGTCTTCAGTTCCGGCCAGGGAACTTCCCCGCCGTACTTGCCAAAGCGCTGGTACACGCCGTTGGCCGCGGGCTTCACGTCGTTGAACCGGCGGGCGTAGAACGCCGCGCCGATGAACAACTTCGAGGCAGGCACGCCTGCCGCAAGGAACTGCGCCAC
>NZ_DATHFX010000401.1:0-9519 GCF_035317885.1 Pinirhizobacter sp. | reverse complement strand
ATGGACCGTGAAACGCAGCAGGTGGCCTTTACCCGCCAGTTCCTGATGATCCGCGAGACGGTGATCCAGCCAGCGATGGAGGCGTTCGCGAAGCTATTGAGCCTGCAGGGCATGGAAAGTCGCATTACCCTCACCAGTCCCGAGGTAAAAGGGCTGCCAGTCCCACCGGGTGTGTTGTTCCAGTTCCTCGTTGCGTCGCAGAAGAAGCTCACCACCCCGGAGTGTCCCAGCGTGAAGTTCTTTGGCGACAAGGCCAGCATGGATGTCACCCTGGTTACTTCCACCACCGGCCCCGACAAGCCTGGCGAGAGTTCCACCAAGACATACCCGGCCGAGGCGATCACCGAGCGGGTGGTGCACGATGCATTGGTGGCGGTGCTGGAGAAGATTCTCTAGCGTGGCCTGGCTCAACCGAGCGGCGCCTCTCAAAAAGGTTTAAATGACCGGTGGCACAAGCTCGTGGTGGCGCCGCGCGGCAGACTTTCCTCCGTTATCCTGCCACGGCTCACCAGCGCCAATGAGACGCCCCGACCAGCAGGCGGGCAGGAAGGTAACGGCGCACACGCCATTTTCCATCGCCTCCACCACCAAGCCATTCACCACGACCGCGCTGATGACGCTGGTGGCGGCCGGAAGATCAAGCTCGACCACCCTGGCAATGAATATCTGGGTAAGGCCAACGGCACCGACGACCATCAGCCGTCCGTCGATCAAATGCTGGAAGACTATGGCCACACGGTGGCGCTTCCGGGCGAGCATTACGCCTATTCCAACGTAGGCATGGGCGCGCTGGCTGGCATCATCGCCCGTCAATCGGGCATGGAGTATGGGCAGTACCTGCGCAAGGCCGTGCTGGCGCCGCTGGGTATGCACGATACCTTCTTCGACACCGATGTTTCCCGTCGCCCGTCGATGGCCGTGCGCCACACGGACGATGGCAAGCCGCTGCCGTTCTACCTTACTGCCACGCCGGGGTCGGGCGAGGTGATGTCCAGTGCGCACGACCTGGCGCGCTTTGCGATGCTTCACCTGAAGGATCATCTGCCTGACCAGAAAGCCATCCTTACCGACGCGCAGATCGACCAGTTGCATGCGCCGCACTCGGACGTGGCGCCAGGCACAGGGTCATCGCGTCAATGCGACGCTCGTGATCGACAGACAAGGCAAAGGTACATTTGCCATCGATGGACAGCCGACTGCACCCATCACCGACCTGGGGATCGTGGACGGCTGGATTTCAGGTGACACCACAGGGCGGGCCGGCGCGCCAGATGCCGAGCGCGCGAAGGTGACGAAGTTGAGCCTGAGCCTGAAGTTGCGAGGCGACCGTATCGACGGCGAGATAGACGCCTGGGACAAGACGCCTGCCAGCATGACGGTGCTTCCGTTCTGGGTGAAGCTGACCCGGCAGCCATGAGCGCGGCTGGCGGGATGCTACCGCCCCATGGCGCGCGCGACGTCGGGCGCGCGCTTACGCGCCCAACCGTTCCAGCAGCATAGAGATGACGCGCCACTGCACCAGCGTGAGCGCGCTCAGCGCAGACAGGCCCCAGGCAGCGATCCAATACTTGCTTGGCATGTGAGCAAGTGTGGCCTTGATGGCCGCAATATCGCTCGTGTTCCTGCGTGAATCGCTCTCAAGTGAGAGGACGCGCGTGGAGAGATCCTTGAGGAGTTCAATGGACATGGCGGAATGATCTCCTTCAGGGGGCGCGTATTCAATAGACGCAGCGGAATTTACGACACATCCGATGCATGGCTCTGCTGAGGTGGTCAATCCGCTTCGATCAGTGGCGTCGAGCATGTGCCTTTCCCGCGTGGCTTCATCGGCATGGTGGACAACGTTAGACCTATGCGTGGAAATACGTAATGGCGCTTCGGGCGCTCTTGCGTAAGAGAACGACGCGAGTCGGGTAGGCCTTACGCCTGAAGTATCCAAGGCCCAATGGGTTCACAATGAGAAACATGCCCGACCTCAAAAAATTCATGCTTGCAGCACTTGGCCTGCCTTAGTTTTCAATGCCTGGGTACTGAGCAAACGCAGCTCCCCGTGGCGCCTGCAGCGAGCCACGTGACCGATGACCAGATTCGGTTCGACATCGAGCACTATCAGTGGTTCGCTGGACGACTGCGCCGGCGCCGCCTTTCCGAAGTCGACGGTGAAGGGCCAGGTGAACACCATCGGTGTCGCCGGTGCGGGTCTTTCCTGGGTGAGCATCAACGGCGCCACGTCGGCCCAGATCCAGACCAAGATCAACTCCTGCGTCAACTAATTCACGGATGAGTTTGAAAGTGTTGGGATAAGGTAAGCGCGACACTGGTCGCACGGAGGAGGGGCGCCCCCGGCCCTCCTCTTTCCTGTCTTGAAACAGCACAATTGCCCGCGTACGCTGAGCGGACCCCAGCCGGCGGACAAGCTCATGCAACTCACGGTTAATGACAGCTTCGGCAGGCGTCACGACATTTTTACAAGTGATGCCGACACCCCGCATACCCGGCCCCGCTGGTTCCTGCAGGAAGATGGTCGTGAGCTGGTCCGCATAGGCGACGACATCTTCATGGTCATCGACCAACCCAACGCCGCACCGCTTCGCGTTGTCCACAGTCACGTGGATAACCTCGCTTCAGTCTGAGCGCGCAACACCTCGGCTAAACGGCCAATGCCCGGCGTGTCGCCTGGGTGATACGTTGCCTTGGCTGGGACTCGGAGAAAGAGGTGGAACTGGCACCTTGGGGGACCTGAGCTATCTGGGCGATCTCGGCCGCGGTTATAGCTAGTCGAGGATGGTCTATGAAAAGGTTACTTTTCAGCGGGATGCTTTTGGCATGCCTGCTGCCCTGCATTGCCATGGCGCAAAGTGCTTTCGACGGTACCTGGAAAATCGACGTCGACAAGGTGAAGGCCTCCACCAAGCCGATGGTCTTCACGCTCAAGGATGGCCAATACACATGCGATTGCTCACCGCCGATCAAGGTTGCGGCGGACGGTATGGATCACCCCGTCACCGGGCATCCACGCATCGAAACAATGTCGGTGAAGGTGGTCGACGACCATTCGGTGGTCGAGACCGGCAAGAAGGATGGCAAGACTGTCTATACCGAAACCACCACCGTAGCGGCGGATGGCAAGACAGCAACGTTTGACGCCATCTCCTACCGCCCAGGCACTGCCGACGCCAGCGTCAAGGGCACGATGACGCGTGTCGCTGCCGCGCCGGCGGGATCGCATGCGTTAGCGGGCTCCTGGCGCACCTCAAGCTACCAAAATGCTTCGGACAACATGCTCACCTATACCTACAAGATCGATGGCGACACCATCACCATGAACACCCCTCGCGGTGAGTCGTATACGGCCAAGCTGGATGGCAAGCCGGCACCCTATAAAGGCGACCCAGGCACCGACATGGTCACCGTGAAGATGGTGGGCAAGGTTTTGCAGGAGACAACGATGATGAGCGGAAAGGAAACCGCCGTATCGAAGATGACGGTATCGGCTGATGGGAAGACCATGACCACGGTCGTGACGGACAAGCAGAGCAATCGCGAAACGACCCTGGTGGCAATGAAGCAATAGGGTGACTTGAATGGTCGTTGGGGAAGCCCGGCTTCGCGCCGGGCTTTCTCAAGTGCGTCGTCGCGATCAGCCGGCGGGCTGGGCCAGGATGGCGTCGAGCAACCCGGGAAAGCGCGCGTTCAATTCGTCGCGGCGAAGGGTGTTTTGGTGCACCGTGCCGGCCCCGCGGGTTTGCACCAGGCCGGCGTCACGCAGGATGCGGAAGTGGTGGGACATGCTCGATTTCGGGCGGCCGCCGTCCAGCTCACCGCAGGTGGCTTCGGTGACGCGATCCAGGTGCCGAACGATTTCCAGACGGATAGGGTCGCTCAGTGCCTGGAATATCCGTTCCAGGGCAAACTGGTCGATCGTGGGGTGTTTGTACGGACGCATGGGGCGAATTCTAGGGTATTTGACCTTCCCTCGATAGTTCGAATATTATCGAACTTTAGAATTTCCCTCAAGGAATCGTCCCCCATGGCTTCCCTGTTCGATCCGTTCAAACTCAAGGGCGTCACCCTGCGCAACCGCATCGCCGTGCCGCCGATGTGCCAATACACCGCCGAAGAGGGCGTGATCAACGACTGGCACCGCGTGCACCTTGCCGGCATCGCGCGCGGCGGTGCGGGTCTGCTGATCGTGGAGGCCACGGCGGTGTCGCCGGAAGGCCGGATCACCCCGGGTTGCGCGGGCCTGTGGAACGACACCCAGGCCGCCGCGTTGGTGCCGGTGGTGCAGGCGATCAAGGCGGCTGGCGGCGTCCCGGGCATCCAGATCGCGCATGCCGGCCGCAAGGCCAGTGCGAACCGTCCCTGGGAAGGCGACGACCACATGGCCGAAGACGACCCGCGCGGCTGGCAGACCATCGCGCCATCGGCTGTCGCCTATGGCGGCGGCTTGTCGAAGCTGCCACAAGCCATGACAAGGCAGGACATCATTCGTGTGCAGGCGGATTTCGTCGCCGCGGCGAAGCGCGCGCTGGCTGCCGGCTTTGAGTGGCTGGAATTGCACTTCGCCCATGGCTACCTGGGCCAGAGCTTCTTCTCCACGCACTCCAATCACCGCGACGACCTCTACGGCGGCAGCCTGGAAAACCGCAGCCGCTTCCTGCTTGAAACCGTGGCCGCCGTACGCGAAGTGTGGCCAGAGCATCTTCCGCTCACCGCTCGCCTGGGTGTGATCGAGTACGACGGGCGTGACGAGGAAACCCTCGCCGAGTCCATCGAGCTCGCCAAGGGGTTCAAACAACGCGGCCTGGACATGCTTGGCGTGAGCGTCGGCTTCTCCACGCCAACGGCCAATATTCCCTGGGGCCCCGCCTTCCTGGGGCCCATTGCCGAACGCGTGCGCAACGAGGCGGGACTTCCCGTGTCGTCGGCGTGGGGCTTCGGTACGCCCGAACTCGCGCAGCAGGCGGTGCAGGCAGGGCAGCTGGATCTGGTGATGGTGGGGCGAGGCCATCTGGCCGATCCGCATTGGCCGTATCAGGCCGCGAAAGCGTTGGGCGTGGAGCGTCCATCGTGGACGTTGCCCGCGCCGTATGCGCATTGGCTCGAGCGCTACGCGGCCTGAATCGGCGATGGGCATGCGGCCCGTTCGGTACGTCGGACGGTCTGCGTTACTTGGGCAGCCAGTAGAATCGTGTGATCGCGTTAGCCATGCCGTCATTTCGCCCATGAAGAACATCCGCTATATCGCTTGCTACCTGGCACTTGCCGGTTTGTCGGCTTGCCTGCCGTCAGCGGCATTCGGCCAGGCGTCGTCGGTGAATGACTCCGGCCCGGCGTATGGCGCGGAACTTCAGGGCTTCGACTACCCGTATCCCGTTTTGTACTACACGTTCCAGTCGCAGCGGCAAGAACTCAAGATGGCCTACATGGATGTTGCGCCGGATGCGGGGACCGCGAACGGGCGCACGGCCGTATTGCTCCACGGAAAGAATTACTGCTCCGCTACGTGGGGCGAAACCATCAAGGTATTGGCCAAGGCCGGCTACCGCGTGATCGCCATCGACCAGGTCGGCTTCTGCAAATCGAGCAAACCGTCCAGTTACCAGTTCAGCTTCCAGCAGCTGGCAAAGAACACCAACGATCTGCTGCACTCGCTCGACATACACGCTGCCACCATCATTGGCCATTCCACCGGCGGGATGCTTGGTGTTCGCTACGCCTTGACCTACCCGAAGGAAACCCAGCAACTGGTACTGGTGAATCCGATCGGCCTGGAAGACTGGAAAGCCAAGGGCGTGCCGCCCATATCGGTAGACCGGTGGTACCAGCGGGAGCTTGGCACCACCGCCGAGCGCATCCAGACCTACGAGAAAAACACGTACTTCGCCGGCCACTGGCGCGCTGATTACGATCGCTGGGTGCAAATGCTGGCGGGCATGTACCGCGGGTCCGGCAAAGAAGTGGTGGCATGGAACTCCGCCTTGCTCTACGACATGATCCTGACGCAGCCCGTGGTCTACGAGTTCCCGCAGTTGAAGGTTCGCACCTTGCTGATGATCGGCGACAAGGACAACACAGCCATCGGCAAGGAGTTCGCCCCGGAAGACAAGCGTCCTGCGCTGGGGAATTACCCACAGCTGGCCCGTGCGACGGTTGCGGCTATTCCCGAAGCGAAGCTCGTGGAGTTTCCTGATGCCGGGCACGCACCGCAGCTGCAGGATCCGGATGCCTTCCATGCGGCACTGTTGCGGGGGATGGGAGACTTGTAGCACTGACGCAACATCCCGCGGCATTGGCATGATGGGCGCCGTGGAATCAGCCCTTATAGACCTGCTGCGTAAAAGACGGTCGCGCCTGATGAAGGCGTACGTCATTCACGTCATCTGGTTTTTGTTGATGTGTGCATTGGGGGCTGCGGATGTGGGGCGAACTGGAGTCCTCACGGCCCTATTGTTCACGCTGGTCACCGTGCCCCCGGTCCTGCTCTATACCTTGCTTGTGCATAACACTTGTCGCGCTATTGATCCGCGGTCACGAAGTGCCGGCATTGTCCTCATTGTGTTGTTCACTATTTTCCTGACCCCGTTCGAATCGGGTCTCATTCTTCCTGCAAGGAATCTGTTGATATCCCGGCGTATGCTTCGCGAATGGGATAGGGGTTAGAGTCCATAGCGAGCTGCTGAACGCCCTTGACAGTTTCACTCCACCCGGAGGTCCTATGTCAACGAAGTTCCTAGGCCTTACACCGCTCATGCAAGTATTCGACATGCCGACCTCGCTGGCGTTCTATCGGGACAAGCTCGGCTTCGATGTGGTCTCTGCGTCGCCCGTTGTCGAGACACCGGAGGGGACATTCTCCCATTGGATGTGGCTGCGCTCGGGAAGTGTCGATCTGATGCTGAACACGGCTTACGATGCCGGCGAAAGGCCAGGTACCCCCGACGCATTCCGAATGGCCACGCACGGCGACACATGTCTGTACATCGGCTGCCCAGACCTTGATGGCGCCTATGCCACCTTCACGCGGGCAGGTTTGAAGATCGATCCGCCGGCGATGGCTTCCTACGGCATAAGGCAACTCAGCCTGCGTGATCCGGATAACTTCGACCTGGTGTTCCAAGCGCCGACCTGGAACGGAGCCTCCGGTTCTGGGTAGAGGGCCCGCGATCAAGGGGTCAGAGTAATCACTCTGACCCCGTTTTCTTTCGCCGCCAGAAGATTGAGCAACCTGCCATAGGAAAGGCTGGCTAACTTTGAGACGCTTACTATCGACTGCCAGAGTCGCGGACGGCACCATTGCAGGGTTGCCTCGGTCGAGGTAACCGGGTCTCGAAAACCCGTTTTGCTAGAAGACGCACGCCGCGATCAATTCGCGGCGTGCGTGCGTCGCATATGGCGGCGTGTCGGTGTGGGCCTTGCCCAAGCCGTTTCTTCTAGCGCGGTTTTTCGAGCCCGGCACGCCGCCACCTCCTTCGTGGGAGGTGGCCACGGCCCCGGAGCATCGATGCCAATCACGGACGAAAACGAGTTCCACGCACTTGTCGGCGAAATCATGGTGTGGTCCGCGCGCCTGGAATCCTGCCTTGAAGCTTGCATCGCTGCCTGCCTGCCCGGTGGCACGGCCGAATTCTCGCAGCCGGTACTAAGGCGGCTGAACTTCACCAACCAGCTGGCGACCCTGCACGAAGTGTCACTGCTTCTTTATGAGCCGCGCGATCCCACCCTGGTGGAGTTCCGCCGCTGGCTCCGCCGCCTGGGCCGAACTCGGCTGCGCAGGAACGATCTGGTTCACCACGTACTGCGGGTAGAGCGCTCGCCCGAGGAGCTCGGGCGATGGAAGTCGGAAGTCGCGCGCATGCGCGAAGCCTGTGTCGAGGCGCCGGCATGGGTTGATGTGTTCGAGGCGCGGATGGCGATTGGCCGTTCTTAGGGCTCGACGCCGCGGATGCGGGCGATAGTAGTCACCCCATTGGTTCGGGAGTAAATGATGAAGTGACTGGAACCAACAAGTGCCTTGCATTCGGGGGCGAACGGGAACTCAGGCAAGTGAGAAATCAATCCGATGTCGATCGATTCAATGAGATCATGGATTCGTTGTTCGAAGGCAATTGCCGAACGAACGCCAGCGAAATTCTTTCGCCGTTTGTAGACCTCATCCATATCGTCTTGCGCCACGGCCTCCCAGACCACTGTCATCACTCATCCTTGATGGGTTGATCCTAGATCATCGTGATCTGGGTTTCTGCTTGGACTTTGCCTCTTCGTCAAGGTCAGCTGCCCAGCGGGCTTGCGACCGGGCAAGTACATCGGCGTGGGCTATCTGGGGCCGGGGATCGGATCTCGCTTCCTTGATGTCGGCATCCCATAGAGCGCGGAGCGCTTCCGAACGGTCTTCACGACGTCGCGTTTTTACGGCTACATTCGCCGCGGTGCCGACATCCACGTCCAGCTGGGGAACATCCAGTTCCCTCAAATAGCCTAACAGCGTTTCAACCTTTGCGAAGCCGCGGGGGGACTTGGATCGAGTGGCAGTCAGCACCCACTCATGACCCTTGGAAACCACCAGCAGCACCCACTTGCCAGCCATGCCGATGGCTCGTGCGCCATCGACTGCACCCGCAGCAGCCAGGCGGGAGAGATGAATGTGGTCGATGCTGGGAAAGGCGCCACGCTCCACCCGGGCAACAACGTCGCTAGTCATAAATCTCGCCCTGCAAGTTATGATTAACTGTAGGACAACTAATCATTAATTGCAACTCGCGTCCATGCTGCCGCCCTAGCGCGACCCGGATGGCGTCTTCTAGCAAGGACCTGCCGTCCTGAGATTCGCAACGCGCGCGGTATCGGTCAAAACTTCCTTATATAGACGCTTGAACATTCCGCGCAGCGCCGGCTTCAAATGCGCCAATGTCTCCTTCGGAGACAGCTCCTGCAGCACACAGAAGATGGCGTGCATCTGCAGGATTTCCGCCTCGCTCACATAGCCCTGCTGCTGCCATCGCCATCCGCTTGAGTCGGCGGATGTGAAATGCGAAAACTGAAAACGCGTGTTCGCAAGGAATATACCGAAACCCAGGAACACGGCCGCCAGGTCGGTGGCTGGCTCCCATACGTCCCATCCGCCAGGCGGAGGTTCGGGAAAGTTGGCTGTACGGTAATGTGCGAGCTCGTGCGCGAATGTTGCGATCAGGCTCATCGCATCGCCCACATGCTTAGGATGGTATGTGATCAGCACGCCTTCGTCGGTGCGACGAAACGTGCCCGCGGGTCCTTGAGGCGCGCCCTGGACGAACGCGTATCTCGATACTTTCGTTTCCGGATCGTCTTCCTGGGGCTCAATGGCGCAGGGCCAGTCGGACATCATCGCGTGGTGCCGGGTCTGCTCGAACAGCGCTGCCGCGAACGCGTGGCCGGTCTCGCCGGATCTTCGAAAGAACTTGCTGGTCGGAGCCACCAGGGTCCGTTTGCGGAACTCCTCGTAGCCGCCGGTATGTCTTAGCAGCCAGGCGAAACATT
>NZ_DATHFX010000400.1:0-3238 GCF_035317885.1 Pinirhizobacter sp. | reverse complement strand
GCCATCGCCAAAGCGAAGCTGGACACTAGCCATGTCGCCCTTGCCGGGCACAAGGATCACGCGCAGGCCATTGGGGAGCGTCCATGTGCTCCAGGTCATGTCGACCCCGCCTGGAGGCACGGGATCGCCCAATGCCTGCTTGATCAACCAGCCGCCGAACTCGACGTCGAGGTCGGGGGGCATGAAGTCAACGCGATCGGTACGCCCATAGTGGCCAAGTTCCCACCGAGCCCGGACGCCATCGGCCGCGGGACCCAGCGTCCGCACGGCTTGCAGCGCCCGGCCATCGGCATCGAGCGATGCATAGCCATGGCGGACTACGTCCATGACGTTGGCCAGGATGTCCGGCGTAACAACGCCAGCCAACGAGGCGAAGGGGAGCGCTTGCGAGTTGGCGCCATCGTCTCCCGGGTTTCCGAACCGGGCATACAAAGCCGTGGTGATTCCGGCACCTATCGCTCCGGCCACGGTGGTAGCTGCTGCGCGCGGATATCGCGTGAGGAGTGATCCAAGTGGAGCGAGGCAGCGGACCACGGGGGCGG
The DNA here is from genome assembly GCF_035317885.1 of Pinirhizobacter sp. Classification (GTDB taxonomy): domain Bacteria; phylum Pseudomonadota; class Gammaproteobacteria; order Xanthomonadales; family Rhodanobacteraceae; genus Pinirhizobacter. Next base: position 2,696 of record NZ_DATHFX010000400.1, on the reverse strand, counting down.
CGACGTTGGCCAGCTGCTGCCGGAGAAGCGGTACCTGCGCGTCTGCTTCGTCTGCTTCCCCTGGAGCGACATCGGCCTGCGCGGCGGGTATCCCCCCGATAAGAATCAGCGCGCCGACCAGGGCAGCGCTCCATGGGCCGCCCTGTCCGTTTCGACCGGGAACGGAAGTGTCCAGGGTAGCGATGCGTGACAGCTGTTCAAGTTCCACGATGCGTTCGCTGACCCCCTGCCTGGGGGGAAATACATCGCTCCACGATGTCGGTCCGTGGGTGCTTTTTTGCAACAGCTTGTACAGTTCGATCAACGCTTGCGCCGTTTTTGGGCGGACAAGCGCAGACGGTGGATTCGCATGCCGCTCGTGCCACGATTGCACGGGCATCCTGATGGCGTCTTCAACCACCGCTTCCCAGACGTTACGTTCTTCGTCCGAAGCTTGGGGCAAGGCGACACGCAGTGCATCGGCCACCAATTGGGGGGCCATGGCGTGGCCCAGGGACGTACGACCAAACTTGCCGGTGGTGATGAGCGTCGCCAGTTCCCATTCCGACAATGCCCCGCTACTGAGCTTCTCCCCAAGCCGCTGCAGGGCCTCCCTCGGGACACCTGTCAAGGGCAGTTCGATGGGACCACGTTCGACCCCTGGCTTCCCCACGGCTCGATCGCGAGCGACGGCAAGGCTGGTACGCGGAAGGTTACCTACCCCCTGCGGCCGCGGAACCATGGCGACTGGCAGCCCGCCAGAAGCGACGACGGGCGGGTGCGGTGGGGAAGCTACGCTGCTGACGGGCATGCCTGTCTCTCAGAATGTAAGAGAGAGCAATCCTAGGCATGCGCCTACACGCACGCTTCATGATTTACGTCATTCCTGCCCACCGTCCCACGGTTGCTCGGCAATCCATGCCTTGGCCTCTTCAAGCTGGGCATCGGTAAAAAGCCGCAGTTCCGCTGGCACGAGAATCCGCATGGCGCCGGCCAGACCACGCAACCAGGCCACGTCGGTCACCAGGGCCACGCGATCCCACCCGCTGAAATGGCGGAAGCCAAGCTTGGCGTCGTCCCACATGGCGCCGGCCTGGAACGATTCAAATCCCGGGGCCACGTGGTAGAGCAGCCGCAATTTGCGGTTGACCGCGAAGGCTGCCTCGATATCCGGCACCAGCACGCTTTCGTAGTCGGCAGCAGTGACCGTGCCCGTGGCGCGAAATCCTAGGGTGCCAGCGGGTAGGTTGGGGATCTGTTCGATCATGGCGCTCTCCTGGTGACAACCCGAGGCTAGCCCAATGTGCGTGTGCGTGGTGTTGGCGCGGTCAGGCCGCAAGCATCTGCAGTACCAGTAGCTGCAGGCTGTCCCTGCCCTGCCAGTGGTTGATATCCAGCTCGTACACCAGGCGCAGGTCTCGCGCAGGCACCTGGCTAGTGTCGACATTGAACACCACACCCTGGTGGCGCCTGCCGTCGCGGGGATCGACCAGGTCCAGGCGCCAGTGCCGGCCGGCCATGAGTCGATGGCCCAGGCAAAGAAAGACATCGTCGAAACACGGAGGCGCAAAGGCCTGGCCCCACGGGCCGCCCTGGCGAAGCTGCAGGGCAAGCTCGATGCACAGGTCGCCAGGTTCCAACCCGCCATCGGAATGCACGCGCGCCGCCAGGGCCGACTCATCCAATTGCTCGCGCGCGATGCGGTCGAAGGCTTGCGCCAACGCCGGGAAATCCGCCTGGCGCAGGCTAAGCCCCGCCGCCATGGCGTGGCCGCCGAAGCGCAGGATCAGTCCGGGATGCCTCGTGTCGATCAAGGCCAGCGCGTCGCGCAAATGGAAACCGGCGATGGAGCGGCCGGACCCGCGCAGTTCATCGCTGGCGTCACCAGCGGGTGCGAAAGCCAACACCGGGCGATGCAGGCGCTCCTTCAGTTTCGACGCCACCAGGCCCACCACGCCAGGGTGCCAGGAGGAATCGAACAGGGCCACGCCCGCGGCATCGCCGGACACCTGGGTGCGCGCCACCATGGCTTCAGCATCGGCCACCATATCCGCCTGCAACTGGCGGCGCTCGCGGTTGATCGTGTCCAGTTGCACCGCCCAGCCACGTGCCCGGGCTGCATCGTCGGTAAGCAAGGCCTCCACGCCCAGGCGCATGTCTTCCAGGCGCCCGGCAGCATTCAGGCGTGGAGCGATGGCAAAGCCAAGATCAACGGCGCTCAAGGCATCCATGCTGCGCCCGCTGGCTTCCACCAGCGCCACGATGCCTGGGCAGGCGCGCCCCTGGCGCATCCGCCTCAGGCCGGCATCGACCAGGACACGATTGTTGAAGTCCAGGGGCACGAGATCGGCTACGGTGCCCAGGGCAACCAGGTCGAGCAAGGTGGATAGATCAGCGTCCGTCGCCGCCGCGTGACCTGCTTCGCGCAGGTGAGCCCGCAGCGCCAGCAACAGGTAGAACACTACGCCGACACCCGCCAATGCCTTGCTGGGGAAAGCATCGCCGTCGAGATTCGGATTCACCATCGCATCGGCGGCCGGAAGCAACGGACCCGGCAGGTGATGATCGGTCACGATCACCACGCTGCCTCGCGCCCGTGCCGCCGCCACGCCATCGATGCTGGCTACGCCGTTGTCCACGGTCAGCAACACATCCGGCGCCGTCGGCATCGAAGCCACCAGCGCCGGTGTCAGGCCGTAGCCGTGCAGGAAGCGGTT
>NZ_DATHFX010000399.1:0-3248 GCF_035317885.1 Pinirhizobacter sp. | reverse complement strand
TCGGCGCACTGCAGGTGGTGCTGGACAAGGGCAACGACGAGGACTGGTTCAACTCACCCTTCATCGTGGTCACCGCCATCGTCGCGGCCATCGGCATCGCGGTATTCCTGATCTGGGAACTCACCGACAAGGACCCGATCGTCAACCTGAAGCTGTTCCGCCATCGGAACTTCGCCGCCGGCACGCTGGCACTGGTGCTGGCCTATGCGGCGTTCTTCGCCATCGGCCTGCTGGTGCCGCAGTGGCTGCAGCGTAATCTGGGCTACACATCGACGTGGGCGGGGTTCGCCAGTGCGCCGCTGGGCATACTGCCGGTGCTACTGACGGTGTTCGTGGGACGCTATGCGCACAAGGTGGACTTGCGCATCCTGGCCGCGATCGCCTTCATCATCATGGGCAGCACGTGTTTCCTGCGCTCGGAGTTCTACCTCGATATCGACTTCTACCACGTAGCCCTGGTGCAGCTTATCCAGGGCCTGGGCGTTGCGTTGTTCTTCATGCCGGTGCTGAGCATCCTGCTGTCGGACCTTCAACCCAACGAGATTGCCGCAGGCTCCGGCCTTGCCACCTTCCTGCGTACGCTCGGTGGCAGCTTCGCCGCTTCCATCACCACCTTCATGTGGGAGCACCGGGCGATCGTGCACCACGAGCAGCTGGCCGAGAACATCACCCCGTTCAGCCAGGTCTCCCAGCAGGCCCTGGCGCAGTACGGTGGCGGCGACCCGCAGACGGCGGCGGCAGTGGTCAACGGCATCATCACCCAGCAGAGTTTCCAGATCTCGTTCAACGAGGTCTTCCATGCCTTGGGCTGGGTGTTCGCGATCCTGGTGTTCGTGGTGTTCCTGGCCAAGCCACCCTTCACTGCAAAGGCCGGGGCCGCCGCGTCCGGGCACTAAGCGAAGTTTGGGGGTGAACCGTTGGGGGTCAGAGTAATAACTCTGACCCCGGACCCCGGACCAGGCGAGCTACTAGAAGTCGAAGCCCAGGCCCACCAGCGCCATCGTCTCGCCGCGGTTGGGTTCCTTGAAGCCGCCATTGGAAATATGGCGGATCTGCAGGCTCAGGAATTTCCACTGCCAGCCCAGCGTGCTGATGAATTCATAGCCGCTGGACAACGCCTGCGTGCGTCCGGTCTGGCCGGCCACCTGGAAGCTGAAGAAGAACGGGTGGTACCAGTCGCCCATCTGGCCGTAATGCAGCCGGGCACCTGCACCGAGCAGCGATACGTTGTCGTTGGTGCCGGGACGGGAGTCCTGGTAACGGCGGACACCCTGGCCTTTGCGGCCTTCGATATAACCGAGCGAAACATCCGGTGCCCACGTCCAACGGCTCTGGCCGATGGGGGCCTCGGAGAAAATCGATTCGATGAAATACGCACTGGTGGGATGGGAGTCCATGTAGCTGCGACCACCCTGAACCTCAATGCGTTGCGCGCTGGCGGAATTACTTGCGAAACACAACACGGCGGCGGCCACCACGCCCCGCGTCGCGCGCTTCAAATGCATGGTTGTCTGCTCTTTCCTGGTTAAGTGAACTGCATAGTTCTGCAATTACTGTCGATGCGCCGTGAACCTGAACGTACGAAAACGCGTAGTGCGCGTTAACGGCAATTCACCCGGAATTTATTGAATTTTGATTTTACCCGGTGGAAAATTACCCGTACAAAAGCCATGCGAGGGTAAGCCACCATGATTGCCAGCCTCACAGCATTCCAGGACTCCCGCCGCATTGCCCATGGCAGTGCTACCGAAGTGATTTCCGCCTGCAAGGCCGTGCTGTCGAAGGAACCGCAGGCCTCGATCGTGTTGTTCGACGACGCCACCGGCCGCCAGGTGGATCCGGACTGGCGCGGCAGCGTCGCGCAGACGGTTTCCAGCGTGATGCCGCAGGCAGCCTCCAACGATGGGCCCGCCGACGCCCCGCCCCTTCGCCGAGGACCAGGCCGTCCCCGCCTGGGCGTGGTGGCTCGCGAAGTCACACTGTTACCGCGGCACTGGGAATGGCTCGCCGGACAATCCGGGGGTGCCTCGGTGACGCTGCGCAAATTGGTGGAAAATGCCATGCGCGCGCTCCCGGGCGAAAGCGACGCACGCCAGGCCGAGGAAGCGGCTTATCGTTTCATGCAGGCGATGGCCGGCGACCTTCCCAATTACGAGGAGGCGCTGCGTGCGTTCTATCGCAAGGACGACACCGGTTTTGCCAGGAATACCCTGGGTTGGCCGCGCGATATCCGTGAGCACGCGCAAACACTGGTGGAACGTGCCCGCCAGGCCAAGACCAACTAACACAAAAAAAAACAAGGTACCGATGCCGCCCTCGTCCCGTTCCCACCTCCTAACCGAGGGCCCCATCGGCCGCACCCTGCTCGCTTTCGCCTTGCCCACGCTGGGCGTGAACGTGCTGCAGTCCCTCAACGGTTCGATCAACTCCGTCTGGGTGGGCAGGTACCTGGGCGAGGCGGCGCTCACCGCCACCACCAACGCCAACCTGATCATGTTCTTCCTGCTGGGCGTGGTGTTCGGCATCGGCATGGCCACCACCATCCTGGTCGGACAAAGCGTCGGGGCACGCGACATCGAGCAGGCCCGCCGCGTGGTGGGCACGGGGGCGGCCTTCTTCGTCGGCATCTCGGTGCTGGCCTCGGTGCTGGGCTATGTCGCAACCCCGCTTCTGCTTCGCGTCATGGGTACCCCGGCCGACGCGCAGCCCTTTGCCATTGCATACCTGCGCATCATCTTCGTCGCCCTGCCGGCGATGTATTTCTACACCTTCCTGATGATGACCCTGCGCGGTGCCGGGGATTCGAAAACGCCTTTCTATTTCATGCTGGTATCGGTAGGGCTGGACATCGCCCTGAACCCGCTCTTGATCTTCGGCCTGGGGCCGGTGCCGGCCATGGGCATTGCAGGTTCGGCGATGGCAACGCTCATCGCACAGACCGTCGCCCTGGCGGGCCTCCTCGGGTGGCTCTACCGCAGCAAGCACTTCCTCGCCTTCGGGCGCCACGAGCTGCATTACCTGCGGCCGGATATCACCATCCTGCGTGCGCTGGTGGCCAAGGGCTTGCCGATGGGCCTGCAGATGGTGGTGATCACATCCTCGGCCCTGGTGATGATTGCGCTGGTGAACGCTCACGGATCGCAGACCGCCGCCGCCTACGGCGCAGGCGCACAGCTTTGGACCTACATCCAGATGCCGGCACTGGCCATTGGCGCTGCGGTTTCATCGATGGTCGCGCAGAATGTCGG
>NZ_DATHFX010000398.1:0-5686 GCF_035317885.1 Pinirhizobacter sp. | reverse complement strand
CCTGGTCGACAGCTTCGAATCGGAACTGGCGCGGACCTCGCGCGCGCTGTTCTCCGCCGCGCGCGCCACCCTCGCCACGCGCGATGTCAGCGAGGCGGCGATCCGCCGCGTATTGCGCGAATTGCTGGTGCACTTTCCCGTCTACCGCACCTATGCCGGTGGCGCGGGCCGCGACGCCATCGACGAGGTCGTGTTCACCCGTGCGACCGAGGGTGCGATGCGCGTGCTGCGACCGGAAGACCATGCCTTGCTGCTTGACGTCGGCCAATGGCTCGGAGGCCAGGCGCCGCGGCAGCTGCCCCCCGGGGCCGTGCGGCGCGCGCGCGAGAAGGCCATCGCGGTGTTCCAGCAGGTGACATCGCCCGTGGCCGCCAAGGCAGTGGAAGACACAGCCGGCTATCGCTATGGCCGCCTGCTTTCGCGCAATGAAGTGGGTGCGGATCCGGACATCATCGCCATCGAGCCACCGGCGTTCCATGCGCGCTGCCAGCATCGCGCGGAATCCTTCCCGCGCACCATGATCACCACGGCCACGCACGACCATAAGCGCGGTGCGGACCTTCGCATGCGCCTTGCCGTGCTGTCCGAACGCGCATCGTGGTGGCACCACCGGGCCACCGCCTGGCGCGAGCGGCACGTGCCGTACAAGCGTCCCGTCGACGGCCGACTGGCGCCGACCCCGGTGGACGAACTGATGCTGTACCAGATGCTGTTGGGAGCGTGGCCTCTTGCCGGGACCGAGGCCGATCATCGTGCGGCGTTCGTCGACCGTATCGAGGTCTGGCAGATGAAGGCCTTGCGCGAAGCCAAGCGGCGTACCCGCTGGACCGATCCGAACGAGCCCTACGAAGAGGCCTGCAAGGAGTTCCTGGCCGCGGTCATGGCTGACAAGGGGTTTGTTGCCGAACTGGAGGAAGCTGCGGCTTCGCTGGCGGTGCCAGGTGCCGCGAACGGACTGGCTCAAGCCGTGCTGCATCTCACCACGCCCGGGGTTCCTGACATCTACCAGGGTACGGAGTACTGGGACTTCAGCCTGGTCGATCCGGACAACCGTCGCCCGGTCGATTATGCGGCCCGGCAGGCAAGCCTGGGGCAGGGTAGCTACGCCGAACTGCTGCCTCACTGGAGGGACGGCCGCATCAAGCAGCATGTGGTGCACACCCTGCTGGCGCTGCGTGCGCGCTTGCCCGCGTTGTTCGCCCGTGGCGGCTATCGGGCGTTGCCCGCCACAGGCCCGGGCGCCTCGCACGTGGTGGCCTTTGAACGGCACGACGCCCGGCACGCCGTGACTGTCGTGGTGGCCCGCCATGTTGCCCACTGGCTCAGTGAAGCGGACTCCCCCAGGCTTGAGCCCGCCCGCTGGTCAGGAACCAGTATTGCGTGGCCGAAGGGGCAATGGAGGGAGGCGTTTTCGGGCCGGCCCATCCACGGCGAGGGCGTCAAGGATGTTGGCGAGCTTCTGCGCGACGGCGTGGTGGCGGTCTTCGAGCGGCGGGCCAAAGGCGGGGCCCGTGTAGGTAGGACGGCCAGGGCCGCCACGGGCCGACCCGTCACCTGAGGCCGCGCCTACCGGTGTCCGAACGCGATATCATGCGCCGTTGATATCCGCCGAAGGTTGCCATGTCCGACGCCAAGACCGTCCCCGTACTCACGATCGACGGTCCCTCGGGCTCGGGCAAGGGCACCATCAGCGCCCTGGTGGCCGAGCGCCTGGGCTGGCACCTGCTCGATTCAGGCGCCCTCTACCGGGCGGTAGGGTACGCCGCCGGGGCCGAGGGCCTGGACCTTTCCGACGCCGAGGCCATCGCCCGTTGCGCGGAAACCACCCGGATCCGTTTCGTCGCGGCCGGCAAGGGCCACCCGGCCCGGGTCATGGTGAACGGGCATGACGCCACGGACGAATTACGCACCGAAACCGCTGGCGCCGCCGCCTCGGCGATTGCCGCCATACCGGCGGTCCGCCTGGCCCTGGTGCAGATGCAGCTGGGGTTCCGCAAGGCTCCGGGGCTGGTGGCCGACGGCCGGGACATGGGCACCGTCATCTTCCCGGAAGCCGCGTTTAAGGTGTTTCTGACGGCATCCGCGGCCGAAAGGGCGAAAAGACGCTATAAGCAGTTGAAGGATAAGGGACTAGCGGTTACACTTGGCAACCTGTTACGCGAGATCGAGGCGCGCGACGAGCGCGATGCCTCTCGCGCCGTGGCGCCGCTACGAGCCGCCGATGATGCCATCACCATCGACACCACCGGCCTGTCCATCGACACCGTCGTAGCAAAAGTATTCGCCATCGTCCGTCCCTAGCGGGAACGAACGCTGGCATCAACGCCCATGCCGCGGCATGGGTTGGCCAACGGTGGCAGGGGACTTTACATAAATTCCCAGCCGCCCATTACCGGTGGGTCGCAAGCCTCGTCCACGCATCAAAACCGTGGCCGGCCCGACCTCGTACAACCCTGGAATCCACATGACTGAAAGTTTCGCCGAACTGTTTGAACAGAGCCAACAGGCCATTTCCAAGCTGAAGCCTGGTGCCATCGTCACCGGCATCGTGGTTGAGATCCGTAACGACGTCGTCGTGATCAACGCCGGCCTCAAGAGCGAAGGCATCGTCCCCATCGAGCAGTTCCGCGATGAGCAGGGCGTGCTGGAAGTGGAAGTGGGCGACGAGGTCAAGGTTGCCCTTGACGCGCTCGAAGACGGCTTCGGCGAGACCAAGCTCTCGCGTGAGAAGGCCAAGCGTTCGATGGTGTGGGACGACCTCGAGCAGGCTTTCGAGAAGGAAGAGACCATCACCGGCAAGATCTCCGGCAAGGTCAAGGGTGGTTTCACCGTCGACATCAAGGACGTCCGCGCATTCCTGCCGGGCTCGCTGGTCGACGTGCGCCCCGTGCGCGATCCGGTCTACCTCGAAGGCAAGGACCTGGAATTCAAGATCATCAAGCTCGACCGCAAGCGCAACAACGTGGTGGTCAGCCGCCGCGCCGTGGTCGAGACGGAGTTCTCCGAAGAGCGCGAGAAGCTGCTTGAGCGCCTCACCGAGGGCGCAGTGGTCAAGGGCGTGGTCAAGAACCTCACCGACTACGGCGCATTCGTGGACCTCGGCGGCATCGATGGCCTGCTGCACATCACCGACATGGCCTGGAAGCGCGTGCGCCATCCGTCCGAAGTGGTCAACGTCGGCGACGAGCTCGATGTCCGCGTGCTCAAGTACGACCGCGAGCGCAACCGCGTTTCGCTGGGCCTGAAGCAGCTGGGCGACGACCCGTGGGTCGCCATTGCCCGCCGCTACCCGGTCGGCAGCCGCCTGTTCGGCAAGGTTTCCAACGTGACCGATTACGGCTGCTTCGTCGAGATCGAGCCGGGCGTCGAAGGCCTGGTGCACGTTTCGGAAATGGACTGGACCAACAAGAACGTCAACCCGGCCAAGGTCGTGCAGGTCGGTGACGAAACCGAAGTGATGGTGCTGGACGTCGATGAAGAGCGTCGCCGCATCTCGCTGGGCATCAAGCAGACCCGCTCCAACCCGTGGGAAGCCTTCGCCGCCATGCACAAGAAGGGCGACAAGGTTTCCGGCCAGATCAAGTCGATCACCGACTTCGGCATCTTCATCGGCCTGGAAGGCGGTATCGATGGCCTGGTACACCTGTCGGACATCTCCTGGCAGGTGTCGGGCGAAGACCTCGTCCGCAACTTCAAGAAGGGTGACGAAGTCGAGGCCGTGGTGCTTGCGGTCGACCCGGAGCGCGAGCGCATCTCCCTCGGCATCAAGCAGATGGAACAGGACCCGTTCGGTCAGTTCATGGCCACCAACCCGCGCGGCACGATCCTCAACGGTACCGTGAAGGAAGTGGACGCCAAGGGTGCGGTGATCGACCTGGGCGAGGGCGTCGAGGGTTACCTCCGCGCCAACGACATCGCCAAGGAGCGCATCGACGACGCCACCCAGCACCTGAAGGTGGGCGATGCGGTCGAGGCCAAGTTCACCGGCATGGACCGCAAGGGCCGCCAGCTGCAGCTGTCGATCCGCGCCAAAGACGAGGAAGACGTCGCCGACGCCATGGCCGATTACGGCTCGGCTGCCGGCGGTACGACCAAGCTCGGCGCGCTGCTCAAGGAGCAGCTCAACAAGGCCGACTAAGGCGTCATCGGGAAGCGGGACGGTCTCACGGCCGTCCCGCAACCTGCTAACGTTGCACGCAGCCAAGTCAGGGAATCCTGGGGAACCATGACGAAATCCGAATTGATCGAGGCGCTCGCGCGGCGCCAGACTCACCTCGCCTTCGGCGACGTGGAGATGGCAGTCAAGAGCGTGCTTGAACAGATGAGCCAGGCATTGTCATCGGGCGAGCGGATCGAGATCCGCGGCTTCGGCAGCTTTGCCCTACATTTCCGCCCACCCCGCATGGGCCGCAACCCCAAGACGGGTGAAGCGGTAGCCTTGCCCGGCAAGCACGTACCGCACTTCAAGCCCGGCAAGGAACTACGCGAACGAGTGAACCTCGTCGACGACGTCCAGGCCTGAGACCCAAAGCCGCGCACTGCGCGGCTTTTTTTTGCCTGTCGCGCGGGGTGCTTGGGCGCGGCGGACAGAGCGGGCGGGGCCCCGGCGGCGGCGCTCCTGGCTGCGGCGACCCTCAGGGAAAGGAGGCCGCTGCGCGGCGGTGTTCTTATAGCTACGCCCCCATCGGGACGGGCTTCGGCCGGAGCGCCGCCGCTGGGGCCCCGCCCGCTCTGTCCGCCACGCCCGAGTGGTGAGATTCGCGAGGAGAAGGCACAGCCAAAGCTGCGTATCGTGATAGCTCTCACATTCCGCCTCGGACGTGTCCAGAGCCGGTGGCCGTTGCCCTCGTCAGCGACTTGTGGAACCGAGCGTTGCGGGCGGATCAGGCCCGCAGCGCGGGCGCGCCGGGGCGCTAGCCATCAAACAAAGCCGCTCAGCGGCCTCTTTACCCAAGCGCCGGTGTAACCGGAGCGACGAGGGCCACGGCCCCGGCTCCCCGACACCGTCCGAGCCCCCCAATACGGCAATGCCGAAGGCGAGCGGCTTTTGCGCTAAAGTTCGCTGATGCGAATCCTCGCCCTGATTGTCCTTCTGCTTTTCCTCGCCGGCGGCATTGTGCTTGGCGCCCTGAATGCCGATGCCGTTCCTTACGACCTTGGCTTCGCCCGGGTGAGTCTGCCCAAGGGGGCGGCGCTGCTGGTCACCCTGCTGGCTGGGTGGGTGCTTGGCGGGCTCACCGCCTGGCTCGGTACCCGCATGGGTGATCGCCGACAGCGCCGCCGGCAAGCGAAGGTGGCTCGCACGGTCGACGCATGAATGTCATATGGCTCCTGGCGCTGGTTCCACCGGCAGCCTTCTATAGCGGTTGGTATCTGGCGCGCCGTACCAGCGCGCGGCGATCGGGCGCGCGCGTCAATGAACTTTCCAGCGACTATTTCAAGGGCCTGAACTACCTGTTGAACGAAGAGCAGGACAAGGCGCTTGAAGTGTTCCTGCGCCTGGCCGAGTTCAACCGCGACACCGTGGAGACCCACCTGGCCCTGGGCAACCTGTTCCGCAAGCGCGGCGAGGTGGACCGTGCCATCCGCCTGCACCAGCACCTGGTTTCGCGCCCCGGCCTGAACGAGGAAACCAAGACTGTCGCCTTGCTCGAACTGGGCGAGGACTACATGCGTGCGGGTCTGC
>NZ_DATHFX010000397.1:0-3391 GCF_035317885.1 Pinirhizobacter sp. | reverse complement strand
GCTTACCTGCGCAGCCTGCCGATCAACACCCTGAAGATCGACCGGGTGTTCGTTACCGACGTCACCACCAATGCACGATCGGCGGCGATCTGCCTGGCGCTGATCGCGCTAAGCCACAGCCTGGATCTCACCGTGGTCGCCGAAGGCGTCGAAACCGCCGAGCAACTGGCCTGGTTGAAGACCCACCAGTGCGACTTCGTGCAAGGCTACCTGGTGTCGCCACCGCTGCCGATGGAAGCCATGGTCAGGCATCTTGGATCCAGCAAGCCCGGCGGCGCCATTGCATAGCCTCGACGCCGCCCTCGAATTGCCCTGATTCCATCGCTATGCTTGCGAATTACTGCAGGGAGGCATTTTGTGCGCCGGTTACCAGGGCTTGATCTTTTACGCGCGGTGGCGATCCTGTCGGTCATATGTACCCACGCTTGGCTTGCCGGTGGCATGGGCGACGGCTTTACCTGGATCGAAGCCTATGGATGGATGGGGGTCGACCTTTTCTTTGTCTTGAGCGGCTACCTCATCGGCCGGCAACTCCTGGCTCGATTCCAGCAGGATGGCCAGCTCGACCTCAAGGCCTTTTACCGGCAACGCGCCTACCGCATCCTGCCGGCGTACCTGGTGGTGGTGGCGTTCTATTTCTGCTTCCCTTCCTTGCGTGAAACACCCGCCATCCAGCCGCTCTGGCAGTTCCTGACCTTCACGATGAACCTGTTCGTGGTCCAGGACACCGGGCATGCGTTTTCGTCCGCATGGTCGCTATGCGTGGAGGAACATTTCTACCTGGTATTCCCGCTGGCGGTCATGGCCGTGGCACCCCATGCCAGCGTGCGCCGGGTCGCCTCCATCATCCTGGGGCTATGCGTTGCCGGCATGATCTGGCGCGGATTCGCCTGGTGGCAATCGGCGGCACCCTCGCCCGATGAAGGCGGCGTATGGGAGATGAATATCCGCCACTACATGGAGATGGTGTATTACCCCACGTATGCACGCCTGGATGGGTTGCTGGCAGGCATTACGCTCGCCATCGTCAGCGTCCATCGGGCAGCGTGGTGGGAGCGTGCCCAGCGACACCCGAACGCGCTTGCCATCGCGGGTGCGGGCGTGGTCGGAATCTCGACATGGATCTTCTACGATATCCAGACATTCAGCGCGTGCGTCATCGGCTTCCCGGTACTGTCGATCGGACTGGCCCTGCTGGTGGCGGCCGCCGCGGCACCGGGCGGCGTGCTTGCCAAGGTGCACGTGCCGGGCGCCGCGTGGATGGCGGCCGTGTCATACAGTCTGTACCTCAGCCACAAGGCCGTGCTTAGCCTCGCATTCAAGCACCTGCCTGCCGCCCTTACCCAGCATGGCATTTTTACCTTCGCCTGCTGCCTGCTTGCCGCGCTATGCGTTGCCGCCCTTCTTCACTATCTGGTTGAACGTCCGTTCCTGCGTTTGCGTGACCGGAAGGTGCGCCCATCCATGGCCCAGGCAGCGGCTTAGAAATCCGTCTTGCCAAATCGCGGGACGCCTTTGTTCTGCCCAGGCGGGTCAAGCGTCGACAGATCCAGTTCGATTCGATCGCCGATCCAGGTCGCAAGGGTCGTATGGTCGGCCAGGTCGTCGTCGGTAAGGGGATGGACCAGGGAGGTCAGGCCCGAACCTTCGAGAATCTCCAGCACCGTGGGCAGAGTGCGCTTCAGGTAATGAAACTCGAACTGGGAGATCGGGTGGGGACCCGCCTTTCCGTCCCGAAGTTGACCTACAAACAGCAGCCCGGGCATCTCACCGGATTGCTTCATCGCGATCAGGCGAAGGCGCAGCGCGTCGGCCTGGTCGCGTTGTCCGGGCACGTAATAGACGTGTGCGTGGTAAGGGGCATCGGCATCGTTCATTCCACGTCCTTCGCATTGCCTGGAGTCAGGCCGCCATGATGCACGTGGACGGTCGGTGGATAAACATGGCATATTTTCACCAATTCAGAACCCCTGGGTTTTAAGTGTGAACAAGCTTGCCAGCATGGAGATGTTCGTGCGGGTCGTGGACCTTGGCAGTTTCAGCGCCGCCGCGGATGCCTGTGGCGTTTCGCCGACCATGGTGGCCAAGCACATCCGTGAGATCGAAGCGCGCCTGGGCGCGCGCGTACTGCATCGCACGACGCGCCGGCAGACACTTTCGGACGTGGGAAGGCTTTACTACGATCGATGCAAGCAGGCCCTGGCCAGCATCGAATTCGCAGAAGCGAGCGCCTCGGAACTGCAGGCGAGCCCGCGGGGATTGCTCAGGCTCGTCGCGCCCGTGAGTTTCGGCACGCATAGCCTGGTGCCGGCGCTTGGCCAGTACATGGCCGATCATCCGGATGTGACCATTGAGCTGACGCTCGACAACGGTCGTCCGCTCCTGCTGGACGATGGTTTTGACGTGGGCGTCCTGGTTGGCGAGCCGAACGACGCAAACCTGGTGGCACGACCGCTCAAGCCCTATCGGCGGATACTCGCCGCCGCTCCGGTGTACCTGGCGAAGCGGGGCCAGCCCACGCATCCGCGGGAACTGACCGAACACGACTGCCTGGGTCCGTCGTATTGGCGTCGATATGACCACTGGCGTCTTGTCGGGCCCGAGGGTGAATCGTGCCAGGTGGCCGTGCACGGCCGCTTCTCCGCCAACCAGGGAAACACCCTTCGCGTTGCCGCGCTGAACGGTATGGGCATCGCCTTGCAGCCTGAGGCCGTGCTGGCCGACGACCTCGCCACCGGCAGGCTTGTGAAGGTGCTGCCCGAATGGTCGCTTCTCCCCTCGCCCATGCACCTGGTCTATGCCCCCGATCGCCATCCCACGGCAAAGCTGCGCACGGTGATCGATTTCCTGCTGTCGAGATTTGGCGTAGCGTTCTGAACTGGCCAGCGGATTGGCCTATGATCGTGGCCACCGGCTGCCGGAACCGAGCCATGAAGCGAATCGTTCCACTGCTGATTGCCAGCGTGATGTTCTACGCGTCGGCGGCTTCATCCCAGGAAATGCACTCGCATCCGGCGCCGGAGAAGCTGGGCAAGGTGACATTCGCAACGTCGTGCACGCCGAAGGTTGCCCACGATTTCGAGCGCGCCGTCGCCCTGCTTCATTCTTTTGCCTATACCGCGTCGGAAAAGGCCTTCCGGGATGTCGCCACGGCCGACCCCTCCTGCGCCATGGCACATTGGGGCATCGCGATGTCCTATTTCCATGAGCTTTGGAGCCCGCCAGGCCCGGCGGATCTCGCCAAGGGCGAGGCGGAAATCGAAGAGGCAACCCGTTTGCCTGTCCGGACCGAACGCGAACGCCTTTTCATCGCGGCCATCGCTGCGTACTACCGCGACGCCGACCATGTACCGCCTGCCACCCGGGCCAAGGCCTATGAAGCGGCGATGGG